>JAUXIP010000395.1 GCA_030620935.1 Deltaproteobacteria bacterium
CGGGGCCGGAAAGACCACACTGCTTAACTGTCTATCCACGTACATACCCATGCAAGAGCGGATCGTTACCATCGAGGACTCCGCGGAATTAAAGCTTCAGCAAGAGCACATCGTTCGGCTAGAGACCCGACCACCCAACATCGAAGGCAAAGGGACCGTCACCCAGCGGGATCTCGTGAGAAACGCCCTTAGAATGAGGCCCGACCGGATCATCGTCGGAGAGGTCAGGGGGGGAGAGGCCCTTGACATGATGCAGGCCATGAACACCGGTCATGACGGCTCGATCAGTACCATCCATGCCAACACCGCTCGGGACGCCATCTCACGGCTGGAGACCATGATGTTGATGTCCAGCATCAATCTGCCGGAGAAGGCACTGCGGGAGCAGATCGCCTCGGCCGTGGACGTGATAGTCCAGCTATCGAGGCTGAGCGACGGCAGTCGGAAACTGACCGAGGTCTCCGAGATCACTGGGATGGAGGGCAATGTGGTGACCACGCAGTTGATCTTTTCCTTTGATCAGAAGGGGGTGGAGAACGGGAAGGTTGTGGGGGAGTTTTCAGCAAGCGGGGTGAGGCCCAATTTTCTGGATCGGTTGGAGAGGTACGGGTTTAAGGTGCCGAATACTTACTTCCTGCCGGTTTCTCTGACGCATAAGAAGAGGGCGCTATGAGTCACGAGGTTGTCCTCTCCATTTTTGCTTTTTTGGCCGTGACGTGCATGATCATCATGGCTGTGATGTTGGCTACGGCGGTCCAGACCTCCCCGCAGGCGCGCATCCGGAAACGTCTGACGGCTATCGGTCGCAATCCCTATGCTTCGAGGTCGGAAATCCAAAGCTTGCTGAAAAACCCCGTATATAGCGACATCCCATGGTTCAACGATCTCCTTGGGAGCCTGAATTTTATCCGAAACCTGACGATTCTTCTGGAAAGAGCCAATCTGGACATGAGCGTCGGGTTTTTTATTCTTTTTTCTACCTTCTTTGGGGGGATTAGCATCGTTCTAATGGTACTCTTTGGCCAACCCTTTGGGGTGGCTTTAGTTGCCGGGGCATTCGCTTTTACGGCTCCCTACTTTTATATCCAGTATCTCACACGGAAGAGGCTGAGGCGGTTTCTAGAGCAAATGCCTGACGGCTTGGACATGATCAGTCAGGGGTTGCAGGCAGGGCTGGGATTAACGCAGTCCATGGTTTTCCTCGCCAAGCAGATGCCGGATCCGTTGGGGACGGAATTTTCCGTCCTTTTGGAAGAGGTCAACCTGGGGCTTCCTATGTTGGACGCACTAAAGGGATTTGAAGAAAGAGTTCCACTCCCCGAGGTGCGGCTGCTTTCTATTGCGTTGCTTGTACAAAGAGAAGTCGGAGGGAGTTTGGCGGAGTTGCTGAATAAGTTGGCGGACGTGATCCGCGATCGATTCAAGATCGAGCGGCAGATAAAAACGCTGACTGCACAGAATCGCATGAGCGCCTGGGTGGTCGCTTCTCTACCTCCAGGTCTCGCGGTGTTCATGTTTATGATGGATCCCGCTTTGATGAACGAGACGTGGCGGAATCCGGTGGGGCAGACGATGTATACTCTCGCGTTAGGATTGGAGATTGTGGGGATACTTGTTTTTCGCAGACTTATTCGCATCCATATTTGACGGATCATTCTTATGGAGCTGCTCATAGCGATTGGTGTATTCGGTCTGGTAGGGGGGGGGTTCTACATTATTCTGGGTCCTAAAACTGTGGGCCAGGATGAAAACGTCCAAAAGCGCCTCAGCGCGATTGCTTCCAAGCCTGCGACGGCAAGTCGAGTGAGGCTTCTCGGCGAGGAGGGGGATGAAACGTTTTGGGAGCAAATTACGAGATTTTTCCTGGGAGAAAAGGAGCTTCCGGCAAAATACACCGGTTTCCGCCGCCTTCTGCATCAAGCCGGATATCCCGGAGAGAGAGCCGTCCGTATCTTTTGGGGCGTTCGCATCTTTTTGACCGGATTGCTTGGCACGGCAGCCATACTCTTTAGCTTGGCCGCGTCTGCAGCGGCGCCAAAGATGCTTTTCTGGGTCGCCTTTGGAGCCGGCGGGGGATATCTTTTGCCGTATTTACTTGTTCGTCGCCGCGCCAAACACCGGGTTCAGGAGATGCAGGAAACCCTTCCCGACACCCTGGATCTTCTGGTTGTTTGCGTTGAAGCAGGTTTAGGTGTGGATGCCGCGCTAGTCCGTGTGGCCAAAGAGCAAGTCGGACAACGGCTTGTTATCGGTCAGGAATTGCAACTGACGACTCAGGAAATCCAGGCGGGGATAGGGCGTCGAGAAGCTCTTACTCGCTTAGGAGATCGAAGCGGCCTCGACGATCTCCGCGGTCTGGTGACTTTTCTCATCCAAACTGAAGAGCTGGGCGGAAGTATTGCCCGGTCGCTCAGGGTCTTTGCCGGCACAATGCGGCAAAAAAGGAGCCAGAGGGCGGAAGAGGCGGCAAGAAAGGCTGTCATAAAGCTCATTTTTCCCTTGGCATTTTTTATTTTGCCGGCGCTGTTTCTGGTGGTTTTTGCGCCGGCAGTGCTGAACATTGTTAGTCTATTTTCCAGTGCTCCGGGTCAATGACATATGCCGGTTATCAACCTTACGAAGAATACTTGGTTGGCAACTAAGGTCTGGAGAGCAGATAACTTCCTGACTCGGCTCGTCGGATTGCTAAAAAGAAGGAAGCTGGGGCCCGAAGAGGCACTATGGTTAGTCCCAAGCAAGGGAATTCACACGATCGGGATGAAATTTCCTATCGATGTTATCTTTTTGGCTAAGGATAACAAGGTAGTAGACGCGATTCCCGGCCTGGGACCTTACCGAGCGACAGGAATTCACGTGGGGGCGCATAGTGTCCTGGAACTGCCCAAGGGAACGATCAAGAAGTCCCATACGGAGGTAGGGGATCACTTGGAC
>JAUXIP010000021.1 GCA_030620935.1 Deltaproteobacteria bacterium
ATGATCGGAAGATTTGAGCAGGAAGCCCTTTGCCGTTATCTCTTGGAAGCGCAAGGAAACATCGCCAAGGCCGCCAGGTTGGCCAGCCTGCCCCGTCGCACCTTTCATCGCCTGATGGCCAAATACGCTATCCGTCCGAGATCGAATCAGGTGTGATAACCATGTCTCACGTGTGACTTCGATGCCTCTCGGCAATTTGACACAATCACAACAGTTTTAGTCTCAGAACCCTTTTTCGGCTGTGTCATTTGTGTCTCACCTAGAGCCATAGTTTTTTGGCCCTCCGCTAAGCCTCAAAAGTTAGTCAAAACAAACACTTAACATATCTTCAAGCACGACCTTTATCCCCTGGCATGGTCGTTGCTCTACAAGGATGTCTTTGAATTACTTGCAGCACTTGCGAAGGAGATAAAAATGGCCGGAAGCGAACGAACCATCAGGGAAGGAAAAGAGCGCTACCAAGCAGGAGTCATTCCCTACAAAGCGATGGGGTACTGGGAGCCGGATTACGTGCCCACTGATACCGACGTCATCGCCCTGTTCCGTGTCACCCCGCAGGAGGGAGTGGACCCGGAGGAGGCGGCCGCCGCAGTGGCAGGCGAGTCTTCAACAGCCACCTGGACCGTGGTCTGGACCGACCGTCTCACCGCCTGCGACCTCTATCGCGGCAAGGCCTATCGCGTGGATCCGGTTCCGAACCAACCCGACCAATATTTTGCCTATATCGCCTACCACCTCGATCTTTTCGAGCCCGGCTCCATTGCCAACTTGACCGCCTCGATCATCGGCAACGTCTTCGGCTTCAAGGCGATCAAGGCACTCCGTCTCGAAGACATGCGCCTCCCCGTTGCCTACGTCAAGACCTTCGACGGGCCACCTACCGGGATCGTGGTGGAGCGCGAGCGCCTGGATAAGTTCGGCCGCCCGCTGCTCGGCGCCACGGTCAAACCGAAGCTGGGGCTTTCCGGCAAGAACTACGGTCGTGTCGTGTACGAGGCGCTGAGCGGCGGCCTGGACTTCACCAAAGACGACGAGAACATAAACTCTCAGCCGTTCATGCACTGGCGCGACCGCTTCCTCTTCTGCATGGAGGCGGTATGCCGCGCCTCTGCGGCTAGCGGCGAAGTGAAAGGCCATTACCTCAACGTCACCGCCGCCACGATGGAGGACATGTACGAGCGCGCCGAGTTCGCCAAGGAGCTGGGCAGTGTGATCATCATGATCGACTTGATCATCGGTTACACCGCGATCCAGTCCATCTCCAAATGGGCGCGCAGAAACAACATGATCCTGCATCTGCACCGCGCCGGTCACTCGACCTACACGCGTCAGAAGAATCATGGCATAAGCTTTCGGGTGATCTCCAAGTGGATGCGCCTGGCAGGGGTGGACCATATCCACGCCGGCACCGTAGTCGGCAAATTGGAGGGCGACCCCCGCATGGTCAAGGGCTTTTACGATACGCTGCGCGAGCCTTCACTGCCCGCGAGCCTGGAAAATGGTCTTTTCTTCGACCAGGACTGGGCAGGGCTCCGCAAGGTCATGCCGGTTGCCTCAGGAGGAATCCATGCCGGGCAGATGCACGAGCTGTTGCACTACCTGGGTGAAGACGTGGTGCTACAGTTTGGCGGCGGCACCATCGGCCATCCGGACGGCATCCGGGCGGGCGCCACGGCCAACCGTGTGGCGGCGGAAGCGATGATCCAAGCGCGCAACGAGGGCCGCGATTACCTGAAGGAAGGCCCGGAAATTCTGGAGAAGGCCGCCAGGTCGTGCAAGCCCCTCCAGGCCGCCCTGGAGACTTGGAAGGATATCACCTTCGACTACACTTCGACCGACACCGCGGACTTTGTCCCGACGGAAACGGTGGTCGCTTAGACGATGGAGGAATGACTATGAGAATCACCCAAGGAACTTTTTCCTTCCTGCCCGATCTGACCGACGAACAGATCAGGAAGCAGGTGGAGTATTGCTTGAAAAACGACTGGGCCGTAAGCGTCGAGTTTACAGATGACCCTCACCCGCGCAACAGCTATTGGGAGATGTGGGGACAGCCGATGTTTGACCTAAAGGACCCGGCTGGGGTGGTGCAGGAGATAGACGCCTGTCGCAAGGCTTGTTCCAACCATTACATCAAAGTCAATGCCTTCGACAGCACCAGGGGCTGGGAAACCGTCAGACTGTCCTTCATCGTAAATCGGCCGAAGCAAGAACCCGGCTTTGCTCTTGCGCGCCAGGAATCACAGGGTCGCAACGTGCGCTATACCGTCCGCAGCTATGCCACGGACCGGCCGGAAGGAGAGCGCTACTCGAATAACGGCGCCGGCCCGGCCGGCAGTCGATAAGTCTGAGTCCAATGGGACAGGGGTTTTCTATGAGTGAGGTGCAGAAAAACAAAGACACGCTCGATATCGGGAAGGCCTTCAAGGAGTCCAACGTCCAGGAGGTGCTGGATAGCTTGGAGCGCGAGCTGGTGGGGCTTCAAATGGTCAAGACACGGATCCGTGAGATCGCCGCCTTCCTGCTCGTGGACCGCCTGCGACGGGAGATGGAGTTGCAGGCGGAGCGACCCGTGCTGCACATGTCCTTCACTGGCCGTCCTGGCACCGGGAAAACCACGGTAGCCATGCGTATGGCCCAAATTCTGTACCGCCTGGGTTATATTCGCGGAGATCACCTGGTGGTTGCAACGCGGGACAATCTGGTGGGCCAGTACGTCGGCCACACCGCTCCAAAGACAAAGGAGATGCTCAAGAAGGCGATGGGAGGAGTGCTGTTCATCGATGAGGCCTACTATCTTTACCGCAAAGAGAACGAACGAGACTACGGGCAGGAGGCCATCGAGATCCTGCTCCAGGTCATGGAAGACCAACGAGACAATCTGGTCGTGATCCTGGCCGGGTACAAAGAGCGCATGGATGAATTCTTCCGCTGCAATCCGGGCGTGCGCTCGCGGGTGGCGCTCCACCTCGACTTCCCGGACTTCACTATCGATGAGTTGATGCAGATCGCGGAGCTGATGCTGGCCCGGCAGCAGTACCATTTCGACGATGGGGCGCGTGAAGCCTTCCACGCCTATCTCAAACGGCGGATGGCCTTGCCGGAATTCGCCAACGGCCGTAGCATCCGAAACGCCATTGACCGAATCAAGCTCCGACACGCAAATCGCCTGTATAGCAACGGCGCACCCGCGACCAAAGAGGATTTGGCCCGCATCGATGCATCAGACATCCTGAAGAGCAGAGTGTTCGCGGAGGTCCCCGAGTGGGACACCCTCAACGATCGAGGAAATGGAACGCAATGACAAGGAAAAAAGAGATGGAGACGACAAAAAATCAGGCCCCTGTTTTGATGATCGGTGTTGCCGGGGACAGCGCCTCCGGCAAAGCGACCTTTGCCAACGGCATCCAGCAGATTTTGGGTGTTGAAAATGTGACGGCGATCAGCCTGGACGACTACCATTCCATAGACCGAAGGGAGCGGCAGCAGAAGGGAATAACACCCCTGGATCCCCGTGCCAATAAGATGCGTTTAATGGCCGAGCATGCGCGTCTGCTGAAGCAGGGAGAAACCATCGTCAAGCCGGTCTACAACCACAACAACGGCACCTTCGGCGGCCCGCAGGAAATCGCCCCCAAACGGGTGGTGATCATGACCGGCCTGTTGCCATACATGGAGGAGGAGATGCGGGAGATTTTCGATTTCAAAGTCTTCCTCGATCCCCATGAAGAACTCAAGTGGAAGTGGAAGGTGGAGAGAGATACCACGACGCGGGGCTACACGGCCCACCAACTGAACGCGGAGGTCCAGGCGCGCAAGCGCGACTTTGAACGTTTTGTGAAACCGCAAAAGAGTTATGCGGATATGGTCGTGCGCTTTTATCCGGCCACTTCAATCTTGTCGCCCCAGATGCTGATCCATGCCTTAGTGATAAAAAAGCGCACCCACGGAAGCGGCGCGGCCCAGAATCTTGCTTGGATGTGCCAGGAGATCGGCGGCATGGATGTGCACAACGATATCGATCCCCTGGTCCTGGAAATTCACGAACAGGTCGAAGGCCACGGCATCAAAATGATCGAGGACCAGATCATCAAGGGCGCCCAATTATTGGGTCACCCGCATGAACCCGACGTCTGGACTACCGGGGTGGAAAAGACCGGGCTACAACTGTGTCTCTTGATCGTGAGTTGGCAAGCCGTCGTTATGCTGGGGGGTCTCGAGCAAGCGCCGGTGAAAAAAGTAAACCTTGATCCATCCCCCGAGTCTCGGGTAACGGGATAGAAGAAGGCGCGCACCTCTGTAAAACGAGGGTCGGCGTTGCCAATTTTTGCATGAAGGGAGCATTCTGATGCAGGTCAAGATCGAGAAGAAATTTGAAGTCAAAAAGCCGGTGAAGTCGGTTTGGGAGTTTTTGAGCGACCCGAGAAAAGTGGCGACCTGTGTTCCCGGGGCTCAAATTACCGAGGCGATCGACAACCGCCGCTATCTTGGGAGCATGAACATCAAAGTAGGTCCCGTGGTGGCCGGCTTCAAGGGGGAAGTCGTGATCGAGCGCCTGGACGCCAAGAACTTTGTCATTGAGCTGGTGGGGCAAGGGCGGGACGTTAAGGGCAAGGGAAATGCCACCATGAAGATGGTGGGGAAGCTGAAAGCGCTGAATCTGGGTAGCACCGAGGTGATGGGCAGCTCTGAAATCAGCGCTACGGGCCTTATGGCTCAGCTAGGCTCACGCATGGTGGAAGAGGTCTCCATCCAGATGTTCGAGCAGTTTACTCGGAACCTCCAGCGAAACTTCGCCGACTCAGAGGGCCCGCTGAGTGACAAAGAAGACGCTCAAGCGCTGAGAGCCGTCCCCCTGCTCGCCAGTGCCGGCAAAGCGGCCTTCGTGAACTTTTTCCGGCGCATCACAGGGAGGCCGTGAACCGCAAAGACTCGCTTTTTCTGGAGACTTAAAATGATAGTCGTGCAGTCATTCGAGCAGTTTGACGAGGTCGTTGTTCAGTGCGCAAAAAATTCCCTCTCTGAACGGACGTCTAAGGCTATTCGCTTCGCCTCTTCAAGGCTCGCCGCCGCCCTGAAAAATGCCGGGACGACCCACATCTATATCGACACCGCAGATCGAGGTGAAATGGATGATCTCTTGGTCGCCGGCGAAGATGAACAAACCATCACGATGATCTCTGAGATCGACGGAAACACGACGAACCAGCCCCTAATCATGAACGTGCTTGAAAGGTTTTTTAGCGACAGCGGCCCGGAGAATGCCGTCAGGTGGGTGCGCGAGATGAAAATCGCCAAACCCGACTTTTCCATCCGCGAGGCTACGCTTTTGATCTACACCATTATCAACGGCCGCCTGGGGCGGGAGATCGTTGAACATTACGGCGCCGGGAGAAATTGGGAGCTTAGTTTGGAGCTGCACACCGGTTTGGCCCGGGATCCTATGACATCGAGGCGAGTCGGAAGATTGCTGCATCTCATGGTCCCCGGCTCTTTTGTCAAGGTGGCCTTTACGCCGCATTTTCCCCACTCGATCCTGATTGCCAGAGATCTCGAAGCAATGGGCATCCCGGTTAACTTTACCACCACATTCTCGGCGCGGCAGGTGGTGGCGGCCGCCCTCTTAGCCGATGTCTCCCGAACGAACATCTTCATGGGCCGTCTCAACCAGGGGCTGGAATCACAGCTTTTAGGCGAACACGTAGACGTGGCGAGCCAGCGGGCGATTGCCGGGCTGAGGAAAAGGTTCGGCGCCAAGACCCGGCTTATCGTGGCGAGCGTGAGGGAATGGAAGACGATGGCGTACACAGCCGGCTGCGACATCTTTACGGTCCCGTGTAAGGTCCTGAACGAATTTCTCACCCAGACCGAGGTCGGCCCTGACCAGATTAGCTGCAAGCTGGATGAAGACTACTCGGCCCGGCTGGGCACCTCGAGCAATGTCTTAGACAAAATCGGGGCTAAGAAGATCAGCGGTCTCTATGACGTAGAGCCGGAATACATAGAATTTCTGGAGGCACTGAGAAATTCCCACGAGTACAAAAAGATGACCGACGGCGACCAATTGTACAAGCGATTTGACGAGGCGGGATACGGCGAGATGTTCTATTCGCCGACGAGCGCTGATTGGGCTGATTTGAGGAAGAGCAAACTACCAAACTTGGACTCTTTACTAACCCATGAATTGCCCTTGGACACTCTCTATAGCCTCCTCGCCTTTGCTGATTTCGCCAAAGTTCAAGATCAGATGGATGCGCAAATTCAAACTAAGATAAGGCATCTGTTTTAGGAAACTCCATGACACCATTAGAAAAACCCGTCGCGGGCCAATTCGATGACATCGACCGTCTCTGCGTCACCACGCTGCGCACCCTGGCAATGGACGCAGTGCAGCAGGCCAACTCTGGCCATCCGGGTCTCCCTATGGGCGCAGCCGATATGGCTTATGTCCTCTGGACCCGATTTCTCAAACACAACCCCAGGAACCCGGCTTGGCCGGATCGAGACAGCTTTGTCCTCTCGGCCGGCCACGGCAGCATGTTGCTCTACGGCTTGCTCCACCTTACGGGCTATGACCTGTCTCTGGATGAGATCAAGCGCTTTCGCCAATGGGGCAGCCGGACACCGGGACACCCCGAGCATGGCTTGACGCCGGGCGTGGAGACGACGACGGGCCCGTTAGGCCAAGGCTTCGCCAATGGGATGGGAATGGCGCTCGCCGAGGCGCATCTGGCGGCCCGGTTTAATCGCCCCGGCTGCCGAGTTGTGAATCATTACACTTACGCCATTGTCAGCGACGGTGATTTGATGGAAGGGATCTCCCACGAGGCCGCCTCGTTGGCCGGACATTTGGGGCTGGGCAAGCTCATTTGTCTATACGATTGCAACGGCATCTCCATCGACGGACCGACTTCGCTCGCCTTCACTGAGGACGTGGCAGTGCGCTTTATCGCATACGGCTGGCACGTTCAAATCGTCGATGGCCACGATATGGCCGCCGTTGAAGTTGCCTTGCGCGCAGCACGGAAGGAGAAGAGCCGGCCGTCGCTGGTTGTCGCTCGGACCCATATCGGATTCGGCAGCCCCAACCGCCAAGACACGGCCAAAGCGCACGGGGAGCCCCTGGGAGAAGAGGAAATCCGCCTGACCAAGGAACGATTGGGCTGGCCACATGCAGCTAGGTTTTGTGTCCCGGAGGAGGTCCCGGCTCGATTTCATGGATCCACCAGTGGAGGGGCCGCAAAGGAGGCGGCGTGGCGGAAGACGCTGGCCCGCTACGAGGGGGAGCATCCCAAGCTGGCGGCCCAGCTTCGGGATGCTATAGCGGGCCAGCTTCCCGCTGGGTGGGACATGGATCTGCCAAATTTTCCCGTGGATAAGCCTCTGGCTACGCGCGCTGCTTCGGGAAAGGTCCTGGACATTTTGGCTGCGCGTATTCCGTCACTGATCGGCGGCTCGGCCGATCTGACAGGCTCGAACAATACCCTTCCTAAAGGGGAAAAAGCCGCGGACCTGGAAAATTTCTCCGGACGCTATATCCATTTTGGTGTCAGAGAACATGCCATGGGCGGCATCCTTAATGGAATGGCGCTGCACGGCGGACTGATCCCCTATGGGGGGACCTTTCTGGTCTTCAGTGATTACATGCGCCCTGCCATGCGCTTGGCCGCGCTCATGCACCTGCCTGTGGTGTATGTCTTCACCCACGACAGCATCGGCCTGGGAGAGGACGGCCCGACGCACCAGCCGATAGAGCATCTGGCCTCGCTGCGGGCCATCCCCAACCTGGTAACCATTCGGCCTGCCGACGCCACGGAGACGAGCGAGGCGTGGCGAGTGGCTCTCGCGCGGCGCGATGGGCCGACAGCGCTCATCTTAACCCGTCAGGCGTTGCCGGTATTGGACCGTTCTGTCCTTGCCCCTGCGGCAGGGGCGGCCCGGGGAGGTTACATTCTGCTGGATGCGGAGAACCCTGAAGTGATCCTGATCGGCACGGGATCGGAGGTGTCTGTAGCCCTAGCCGCGCAGCGGCGGCTGGCCGATTTGGGGATAGCGGCGCGAGTAGTGAGCTTGCCTTCAACCGATCTGTTCGAGCACCAGCCGGTCGAGTATCGCGAAGAAGTGCTGCCTCCCTGGGTCAAGGCCCGTGTGGTGATCGAGGCCGGAGCGACTTTCGGATGGGACCGCTACGTCGGGGCCGACGGAGCAGTGATCGGGTTGGATCGCTTCGGCGCCTCGGCCCCGTACCAGGAGCTTTACGAAAACCTTGGGCTTACGACCAAGCGAGTGGTCGCGGCGGCATTGCGAATGACACGTCCGAACGCTCAATCAGCGCCTATGGCGCAGGCCACGATAATGGAAGGCTGAAGTGATGACGCAGCAGAGAGAAGTCATCAACCAGCAGAGTGCTGAAAAAACTCTGCTCCCAGGCTGCTCAAAAAGATCCAAGTTGAGATGGTCGCGAGGCGCGCGAAAAATCGACGAGCGGAGGCGTACTCGAGCAGTACGTCGGAGCGAGGCGATTGAGCGCAACGAAGTAGATGAGGCTTTTTCAGCGGCCTGCTAGGGAAGGATCCCATGTTGTCCAATAAAGTGGAAGAGATCATGACCCGCGAGGTTATCACTGTCGCGGCGTCGGACAAGATATCGGATGTCATGGAGGTTATGGCGGTAAAAAATGTCGGCTGCGTAATCATCGCGGACCAGCAGGCAGCCGTGGGAATATTCACCGAGCAGGACGTCCTGAAACGCGTTATGGACGGAAAAGTGAAACCTGACAAAACGGAAGTTAGGAGCGTGATGACGGCACCCATCCGCGCCGTTCACCGAGAGACACACATCCTCAACGCCTTGGGAACGATGTACAAAGAAAAATTCCGACACTTGCTCATCCTGGGAGACGAAGGAATGATGGTCGGCGTGGTTTCTATGCGTGATATCCTCAGGCTCGCGGTAAGATTGGGCGAGACCCTCGTGGATACTCAAACCATCGAAAGCATTATGTCCACTGATCTGATCATGGTCGACGCTTGTCAGCCGATAAAAGAGACCATCGAGATCATGCATCGGGAGGAGACGGGTTGCGTCATCGTATTGAGCGGCGGGGAGCCAAAGGGGATATTTACCGAACGGGACGTTTTAAAACGAGTGGCTATAAAACAGGGCGACACGGAGAGGACTCCCGTCCGAGAGGTCATGACAAACGACTTCGTGACGGCGGCACATTCCGCCCCTATCGGCGAAGTCCTGGCGGAGATGGACAGACGGGGGTTCCGAAACATGCCGATCCGAGGGAAAAAAGCAAACCTTGTGGGCATCGTTTCCCTGGGCAACGTCTTACAATACGCCAAAGCATTTGACGTGGACGGGATCGTCCGCAAGGCATGGAAGGAAGTCGAGGAATTCTGGGATTCCGCGGAGCACTATACCCCTGGGTAACACGTCTCAGTTTGCCTTTCCGACAAACATAGCGTCGTCCCTTCGAATATAGCCGGGAGGATTCCCGTGCTTGGACCGGACCTCCAGCCAGTCTCCTACGGACCCGACAACTAAAACTCTCACTCTTTGCTCGATTGTCGCGATTTTTCGAGAAGACTCGGACGGCTTCTCATAAAGCGCCGTGGCCTGAAGAATCTCGTAGGTCCCAGCCTCCGCCGGACGCCGAGGAATTTCAGCAACTAGAGGTTTTTCAGGCGGGGGGACAATTTTCCGGCGGCGCTGAGCCGATCGTGCCTGCAGTAGCTTAATCCGCTGCTCTGCAGTCCTAAGTTTCTGCCGCACGGCAAAAAGTACCCTGTTCGCACCTTCCAATTTGGTCTGCAGATCTGCAACCTGCTTTGAACTGTTCTCAAGCTCCTCTTTGAGCTGAGTCATGTGGATACTCATTTCTTGGATCTCTCGATCCTTTTCTTCCAGGGCGCTGCTTTTTTCCTCAAGCATTTTTTGCTCGGGCAATGGTGTCGCCTTGTCGCCGCTGTCTTTGAAGCCCAGCATGCTTCTTCCGGTCACGAATACACCCACGGCGAGAATCAACGACACAACAATATAAAACCATGTCCTGGAAGTCTTTTGTCTCATGCCGTTTCCTTACAAGGATCTTGAAATAGTTTTCCCTTTCCGTCAAGAGGGCAATTAGGAAACGTCCTTCGGATGAAGATCTAGCCTCAGGACGTCGCGTTGTTGGTCAAAGTCGACGGAAAAAGGTGAGGGTGATATACTTTCCAGAGATCTAACGGGCGGCGACTTTATCATTGGCCTATCTGCCACGCTTTGATTGCTTCGATCGGATAAGTCAGCATGATGACATTCAGAATCAACCCGTCTTTGATCCAAATAAGTAACACCACTTCCGTCAGCAAGAACACCGCGAGGGAACGACGGAATCCTAGGTGCCGTGCCAACATAAATCCAAGACCGAAGGAAAGAATGTCGCCGATCGAATTGACGATTGTATCACCTTGATAGCCGATCGCGGCCGTGAGTCCGCGGTACCGCTCAATGATGTAGTCTGTGTTCTCAACGACTTCCCACAGCGTCTCTAAGGAGATCGCAAACCAGAGCCGCCAGACCGACGAAAGTCTCGGGATCATCCACGCAAAAAATCCGCAGAATAGGAGTCCATGGAGCAAGTGTGTGAAGCTATAGGGATCCAGGAACTGCTGCGAGTTCTCCGGACTCCAAGTGTCACCCACCCAAAGCCGGAGCCGGCCGCAGGAACACAGCCACATGCGCCCTAGGTTATGGAGTTGGTACACCGCAGCCGCCACAACCATCGTGATGGCCAACCACGGTGAAAATTTCCGCATGTCGACTTGCAGCATATTTAACTAAGGTCCGTGGCTTACTAGTTCATATCTGGTTCACGTGACCGCACTTCTGGCAAACTACTGTCCGACCTTGAAACGAATCTGGCGTTACCCACAGTTGATCGCCCTGGAAACCCTTTACGCGGATGACCTGTCCGATACTTGCTTTCCCATCCACCTGTACCGGCACGTCAACCTCGTGAATCTTTGCCAGCCCGTTGTCCATGAGTTCGCCACGGTCGCCAGGCTTAATTTTCACCCACTTTTCTATATACATCAGTTTATAGGCTAGCCCCGGACCCCTGAATCCAAAGAATCTGCCAAGCCTGAACACCGCAAAACGCTCGTGCTCAGATGCAATCTTTAATCCACTGGCCAGAACAAAGGCCACAATCAAAAGGAATACTAAAAAAGGGACAGGAATAAATTGCATTCTACAATCCATCTAACGGCGTGGGTTGAACCGTTAGGGTTCAACGCTTCGTACGCTTACGGATCCTCCATGATGCCTACTGTGAGCCCTGCTTCACTCAAGATGCGCCTACAGAATTCCACTTGGTCCGCAAGTACATAAAAGGCCGCTCCCTTGTACTCGGAAGAAAAAACAACAGACATTGTGGTTACGTATGGTTCAACTTCGACAGCGTAGTCAATACCTAGCCCGGTCAATACGGCTTCAACCCGCTTCGCTTCACTTAACGCTCTAGCAAGGTAGATTCGCACCACCTCCTTGCCATCCCCAAAGTCTTCCAAAGCAACCCTGGCCATTGTCAATCCCAAGCGGCTACGAAAAGTCGGCTGGTCAGTTACCCCTCCACTTTACGGAGACAAGATCAGGGTGTTTTCTCCGAGCGACTGTTTGGTAGTGTTAGTCTCGGAGAATAGCTCATCTCTGAAAATAACTCCTTATCATTCCGAAGGATGAATTGCTGTGGTCTAAGGTAAACCGTAGATAAGAAAGCCTCCGAAAACCACACCGAATACCATCCACAAACGAATAAGTGAATTAGAACAATGCTCAAACCAAGCAATCAGTGCGCTTAATCGATCTCGGCCTACGAACAGGAGAACGACCGCTGCAACTAGAGTTAACCAGCCTAGTATTTCAAGGGTCATCGGAAACTTAGAATCACGAGCCGCTAATATCAATGACACTCCCAAAAGTACTCTAGCAAGGACTGCGATATACATACCCCAGCCTTCGTGCATAACACCCTTAATTAGCTTAACCAGTCTATTCGGGGAGAAGATTCCCCACAAAGAAAATAAGCAAATGGTGAGACCGAATAAGAAGACGATGCCTTGGGCAATCGAAGAGATCATATTTTTATCGATACTAATGGACCACTGCTTGTTCAGAACTGCAGGCGATCGGCTAAAGCGCGAGTTAGTCTATTCCTTTATTCCTTCGGCTCATGCTTACCTTCTCGGTCTTTC
>JAUXIP010000087.1 GCA_030620935.1 Deltaproteobacteria bacterium
AAGCCCTTAGGAAGCTCGACCACAGATCACATTCAAGGTCATACTCGAGACCCAAAAATGACTCTCAGATCATATCATTGACCGTCGTATTCTAGGACATCGATTTCGATTTTTTGAGAGGCATCCCTCCGTTAAGAAAATTAAGAGCCTCCCCCCAGTGTTGATCAGTTTTAGAGAGAATCTGAGCTCTCATTAACCCTTGCTCGTTGACACGTAGCGGAAGGTAGGGCCCATGTTTTTTAAAACAGATGAGGCAACGTTACACCCGAGCGCCCAGAGACGCTCGGCAGGGAGGCGAGACACCTTGCCGATGGGAGCCTTCAGTTCCCTCATCGGCGCAGTTATGCTTCTCGGCGCACCCTGACGCGCCACAAATCCTTCCTCCACCCCTTCCTCAAACTCCCCTATCAAACTCCCGCTGAACTCCTCGAAGTAAGCCTTCCTCCTAAGTAGTCATCACTACACCAAAAATACCCCAATCCCTTAGAAACAAATCATAAGCCGGCGCCGCACTCCAGCCATGTAGGGAGCCTTAACCCCTGTTTATTCCCCCCCACGGCGTCCCAGGCGAACATTTGTCAATGCTCATTGGCCTTGTGCGGCTGCTATGGCTGCGGCCAGAGCAGCCAATACTCCTCAGATATCAATTGATGATGCTTTTGTGGGCGGAAGCACAAGAACCAGTGCGAGTAGGGACTTCATGGGTTTGTTCCCACGCAGACAAAGTCCATGGGATGATGAACTTTGAACTAACAGGCTGCAACAGGGAGCACGATTGATTCGTAGGAGAAAACAATTCAATCTTGCCTAAAGAAAAAGGCGACATCAAAATTCAAGACGCGACCCTACACCCGATGGTCTTCCCCTCTTTTAATCACCAGTTCGACAGAGGCGAAAAAGTGTCAATTTTGATTAGGCTCAAACCCGCTCTGGGCTTGGGTTTGCTGAGGGCTAGACCGCTAGAACGCAATTAAAGAGCTAATGAATTGCGTTCTACGGGTCGATGGACAACGAAAAACGGCGGCCCAATTCTGTCTAACGCCTGCCCGGGTTGATGGCGTTGTTAGGCGTAGCGCACACTCTGCGTATCGCAGGCTCGCTTAGCCACCGACTCGGGCTACATATTGGAACGTTTTACGCCCTAGGTTCGTGATCCGAGGCATTTCTCTCTTTATTTCTCAGACCGACGACGTCGCGCTATTAGAACCCCGCCAGCGACGAGAATGACTACCAACACTATGACGAGCCCCACCCAGGGGATGATAGCAGTCTCCTGCAGCACTCCGCATCTACCATCAGCACGGCAGGTACCGCCTTCGTGGAAGGTCCCCCCAAGTTTCTCACATTGCGCTTCAGTAACTGGACTCGAGCAGCTATCGGCATCGACCTGGCAACACCCTTCTTGCGCATACGTCGTTGGTACGAAAATAGCGATGAGCAGGAAGACCAAAATAATTTTGTGTAGCAACATGGCTCCACCTCCTATTGCAGGTTCCCTACACTTAGTCAGGTAGAAATACCGTCGCAATCAATTTGACCGTGCACCTAATTATTAAGTGAGCTGCAGTAGGCTGCGCCAACCCCGGCGGCCTATCTCCTACAGCTTTCGCTCTCGTATATTACAAAGTCTCAGATTATCCACCACATACAAACACTTATTAAGCCTCGAATCTTAGCGATAGCTGATCAAAGCTGGCGGAGGCTGTTAAGCTTGAGGACAGTGTTTATCGAATTGCATGCCGTCCTGTCAATAGATTTTGAAGGCAGTTATTGAAAAAACTATTTTAGACTTGGATCTTAAAGGAGCTTTTGGGCATATAAAGGTATCTCTTAATTGAAGGTATTGCGAACTCCTCTTGGAAGGACGGTAAACTATTACCACATTACCGAAAACCATTTGATTTACTGGCCTTTACAAACTCTAAAGCACCAAAGAAAAAGGCCGCCTCTCCAAAGAAAAGCGGCCTTTTTGGAAACTGGCTCCCCGGGAGGGACTCGAACCCCCGACAAAGTGGTTACAAGTACCCCTGACATTTCTGCCAGGCTTGGACTATCTCATCACCCGTCTTCACATAGCGAAGAAGGGTGTCGGGCGCTGTCGAGGTTTATTGGTTGGGGTCCTCAACCTCTAGTCTCTGCACGTTCCTGCCTACTAGATCCCCTTCGGCAGGCTTCGCTCAGGGTTGCCATATAGGCGAATGGAGTTTTCCTACTTAGGGTTCCCTGAATTCACCCGATTTTTCAATCCGCCTTACGACGGAAAGCTGCAACTACTTACAGCCACCTGCTCTACCAGCTGAGCTACCGGGGACATAGAATAAACATGCTATTATTAGCATACGACATCACGAAATTCTAGTTTATCCCAAGCCCAAATTCTTTAATTCCTCCAACATCTTTTGCTGATGTGTCGCCGGCCAGTAAATGCGGCGACACTCCGGGCAGAGAGAGAAGCTCTCCTGTGTCGAAAAAACATAGGGAGGGACTTTCTCTCGCACCGAGTCCTTTGAGATCGGCTGAAGGAGCGAGTTGCATTCAATGCACCGGCAAAACGCTCTTTCAAAGGGGTCGATGCGGTAGGCTTCGACCACCTGCTTGAGCTGCTCGCGAAACCGGTCGCTCCGGATGAAGATGTAGTCCGGAGGATTTTTCCTGGCGAGGCTCCGATCCCGAGTGAGGATCAACCGCTCTTCTCGTCGGGCGGCGCGGATCAAGCCATACCCTGATAGGTGAGGACCATAGGTCACATCCTGGCCGATCACACGAAGCCACTTCGCGAGTCCTCCCAACATCTTGTCGGCGACAAACTTCATAACACGACAGCTATAAGCCGTCAGCTCTAAGCCCAGAGGCCGTGAACTTCATACCCTTTGTTTCCTGGCTGACCGCTGATGGCTGAAATCTTAGCTAAATTTGAAAACGACCCGAATATACATTACCATACATATAGTCTTTCCTGTGTAATTGTGAAGCGATCCTTCATCGGTATAGCCATTGTCCTTTTCTGGTGTCTCATGAACGCGCTGCTCATCAGCCGCCAGCTCTCGGCCCCTCCTCCCCCTATCCTCTTAGACACCGTGGGGGTAGTAACCGAATCCATGGAAGAATGGTGGGGAATCTATTATCGGGGTGAAAAAATCGGATTTGCCAGCCAGAAGATCGTCCCAGAGGCCGAAGGGTATCTCATCGAAAGCCGCTCGCTCCTGCGGCTCAACCTACTCGGCAGACTTCGAACAGTCAGAACGCAATTAAAAATGTCTGCTGGTTCCGACTGGACATTAAAACAATTTGATTTCGAACTCCACTCAAAAGATGTGGGTTTTCATGCAAGGGGAACCGTAGTTGGCCGCCGGCTTCAATTAGAGCTGGACTCTGGCGGGCACCAGACCAAGAAAGACATTCCACTCAACCAACCCCCTTACCTGCACGCCGCCCTTAAGCCCTATGTTGTTACTCAAAATTTCGAACCCGGAAAAGAGCAATTGTTTCCTACTTTCGATCCTTCGACATTATCTCAGCAAGTAACCACCGTTACCGTCGAAGGGAGGGAGCACGTTAGGATTGGGAATAAGTTGGAGCCGGCTTTGCGCATTCGTCAGCGCTATAAAGGCATCACCGTAGTTTCCTGGGTTGACGGTAAAGGAAGAACGCTCCGAGAAGAGACTCCCACGGGACTTTCTCTCGTGAGGCAGGAATCGGAGGAGGCAAAACAGCTCTCCCCCACCAAGTCCATCTCCCTCGACCTCATTACCCAAACGGCGGTTCCCATAAAAACGGCCATTCAGGATCCTGAAGGAAAAAAGCTTCTCCGGATTAAGCTCTCGGGCTTTGACTTGGCTCACTTCACGCTCGATACCGGCCGTCAGCGGCTAAATGAAGACGTATTGGAAATCCGGCGTGAAGACCTGAGCCAAATTCGCTCTTATGCGATTCCTTTTCAGAATCCGAGATTCGCGTCCTACGTTCAATCCACTCCTTTTATACAGAGTGACCATCCGCAGGTTCGATCCGTCGCAAAAAAAGTCCTAGGAGAAGAGAAGGATGCCTTCCGGGCCGTCAACCGGCTCAGGACATGGGTCTACGAAGGACTCGTCAAGGAACCGACCGTCAGCATACCCAACGCCTTGGAGGTCCTACAAAACAAAAAAGGTGATTGCAACGAGCACACAGTTCTCTTCAATGCCATGGCTAGGGCGGTCGGGATACCGGCAAAAACCGTCGTCGGCGTCGTCTATCTGCGCGGGGCCTTTTACTATCATGCGTGGTCGGAAGTCTGGTTGGGTAAATGGATCTCCGTCGATTCGGTCCTGAACCAATTTCCGGCGGACGTCACCCACGTGAAATTTCTCGAAGGTGAGATCGACCGACAGATCGACATTCTCCAGCTTATCGGAAAACTCCGGATTAAAGTCATAGAGGTCTCGTGAAACAAAACGATCCAGTATCCAGAAGCCAGAAGTCAGTATTCAGAATCCTCCCCGCCTCTTCTGAATTCTGGATTCTGTCTCCTGAATTCCTTGAGGCGGCAGAATGATTCGCATCGAAAATCTCAGCAAGAGATACGGCAGCCTAACGGCCATTGACTCTCTCGACCTGGAGGTCCGGCCCGGCGAGGTCTTTGGTTTCCTGGGACCCAACGGCGCGGGCAAAACAACGACCATTCGCGTCATGATGGGGATATTGAAACCGACTTCTGGCCGCGTGACTCTCGGTGGGTACGACGTCGACCGAGAGCCTGAGCAGGCCAAGGCGATCACCGGCTTTGTCCCGGATCGACCTTTTATCTACGAAAAGCTCTCGGGAACTGAATTTTTGCAAGTCGTCGGGAGCCTGCATCGGGTCACTGCGGAAAAGCTCCACCGGCGGATAACTGATCTCCTGGAGCACTTCGAGCTTTCCGAGTGGAAAGACGAACTGGTCGAAAGCTATTCCCACGGGATGAAGCAGCGCTTGGTCCTCTGCGCCTCGCTCGTCCATGAACCTCGCATCCTCATCATCGATGAGCCTATGGTGGGAATCGATCCAAAAGGCGCCAAGATGCTCAAGGACCTCTTCCTCTCTCTGGCCGAAAAAGGAACCACGGTCTTCCTCTCAACCCATAGCATCAGTGTCGCAGAAGAGATTTGTCATCGGGTGGGGATCATCCACAAAGGGAAACTCGTCGCCGGCGGGACGATGGCGGATCTTCGCCGGCTGGCCAAAGTAGAAGATGGAGGCCTCGAAAACGTCTTCCTCGAACTCACCCGCGACGGCACTCCCTCAGGGGAATAATCTACACTGAGTATGTTGCAACAGATTTGTGTTCTGCTCTCGCCCAATCTCCTTGCCTGGAGAAACGGACTTCGGTTGGGGTCAAGAAAAGATTGGCTGCGCCGGTCGGTCCTCTTGTGCCTGGCCTTGGGTTTCTGGCTGGCCATTTATTGGACCGTCAAGCGGGTGTTGGTTTACTTCCAAACCGTCCATGAGCTTGGACCCGCTCTTGCCTATCAGCTCCTCCTGATTATCCTGCTGACGTTCTTATCCATGCTCCTCTTCAGTAATCTGATCACGGCCCTTTCCAACTACTTTCTTGCGCGGGACCTGGATCTGGTTTTGGCGACACCGACCCCGCTCTCCGCCTTTTTCTTTTCGCGTCTGATTACCAATACCCTCAACTCGTCCTGGATGGTCCTTTTTTTTAGTCTCCCGATATTCGCCGCCTACAGCTCGGCATTTCAGGGGGGACCTGCTTTTTACTTTTGGGTAACCCTGGTCATTCCTCTCTTTGTCATTATCCCCGGGGCGCTTGGCGTCCTGGTCACTCATCTTTTGGTCTATTTTCTGCCGGCGAAGAGAATCCGGAATATTCTTTTTTTCATCGGCTTGTTTGTCTTTGTCGGCCTTTATCTCTTGTTCCGCTTTTCCCAACCGGAAAGATTGCTTCAGCCGGAGAGCTTCGGCCACTTTACGGATTTTTTGATGGCCATGGAAAGTCCTTCGTCACCCTTTTTGCCCAGTAGTTGGTCCGCGGAGATCTTTGCTACGGCCTTGTTTAAAAAAGATGTGGATGCGCGGTTTTTCTACCTTCTTCTTTTAAGCTACGCCCTTTTTTTACCTTTATTGACTTCCTGGGTTGCCGGAGCTGTTTATTTCGTCGGCTGGTCTAAAGCCCAAGAATCGAGACAAGGGCGCAGCCGGGGTCGGTTCCTTGACAGCATTCTCACCCGTATCGTCCGTCCCTTTCCCTCAATCACGCAATGCCTCTTGATCAAAGACATCAAAACCTTTCTGCGAGACACCACCCAGTGGTCGCAACTCTTTCTTCTGCTCGCGCTCGTTGCGGTCTATCTCTACAACTTCAAGGTCCTGCCGCTCGACCGCTCTCCCATACCTACAGCCACTTTGAGGACCGTAGTTTCCTTCGCGAATTTGGCATTGGCTGGTTTTGTCCTGAGCGCGGTCTCAACTAGATTCGCCTTTCCGGCCGTCAGTCTCGAAGGGAAAGCCTTCTGGATCCTTCAGACCGCACCCATCTCTCTTCGCTCTTTACTTTGGAGCAAGTTTTGGCTGAACCTGATGCCTCTCCTGTTATTAGGCGAGATCCTCGCCTTCTCAAGCAATGTCCTCCTACGCGTCTCTCCGTGGATGATGACCCTTTCTCTCATTACCACCTTCTTTATGACTTTCGGGATCACGGCCATAGGAGTAGGCGTGGGCGCTCTCTATCCGAAATTCGATCACGATCACGCCGCGGAGATTCCGACGAGCTTCGGTGGAGTGGTCTGCATGATCTTCAGCATCGGCTTTATCGGGATAACGGTGATGATCGAGGCCTGGCCGGTCTATTTGCTGGCGATGGAGGGTTTAGCCCCGAACAGCCTTGGAAGCAGCGAGTTCCGAGTCATTATTCCTTCGCTGGTCGCCGTTCTCGTCCTCACTGTCTTTGCGGTGGCTGTACCCCTCAAATTGGGCTTAAAGAAACTGGAGGCTCTGAGGGATTTCTAAGATCGGGCAATTTTTCCACATAGGTAAAAGTATCTGGTCAATTTGCCCTTAAAGTCACCTAAAATTTGCTGGTGTGACACGATGTGGCACAGACTAAGCCATCCATCCGAGTAAAACCTTCCTTCTTTTCAGTAAGTTATCCATACTTTTGCCCTGTAGGCATACTATTTGCGATAAATCATTCACAGGATGGATGAGTTACTCGACACAAGCAAAGAAGGAGGGCTTCGATGGTCAAACAGATTAAAGTCGACAACCAGGACCTGAAAATGTATAGCTGGGATGGAGGCCGGAGCTGGTGCTCTTCTCCGAAGGCCATGCTTCCTTTCCATCAGCGAAGAAATCGAGCCCTTGCACAGAAATTTACCGCAAGGGAACTTGCTCGGATCGACGCCTTAGAGCAGTCGGAAGAAATCTGGACGTAAAATCCAAATTTCTTCCTTTATAAACGGCCTGTCAGGCTTTTAGAATTTTGAGCTTAATATTAATAAACTGTCTGTGGGTGAAGTCCAGTCCGTAGGCTACCTTGCGGATCTCTTCCATTTCTTCGTTCGACATCTTCCCTTCAGCCTTGGCTAGAGCGAACATCCCTTCAAGTAACCGCCTGCGTTCAGAGATGGGCATTGTCGCTTTCACCTCCTGGATCACTCGATGAAGCTCCACTCCTTGGCTCACCGTTTCCATAGCAACTTTGCAAACAGCCTCG
>JAUXIP010000339.1 GCA_030620935.1 Deltaproteobacteria bacterium
CCAGTGTGATCTCCGATCAGGGTCGAAAGCAGCCGATTATTGAATCGCGCTAGTCGCATAACTAGTAAGTATACTGTCAAAAGAGGTGCAATATATTACGCCAACCTTGTTAAGAAATAAATTTAGAATTATCAGCAACATCCTTCGTTTATCCCAGTTTGTCAAGCCTGATTTAGCCAGGATTTAATTGAACGACGCCTCAGTTTCATCTGACGCGGAATGTCTCCCTAAATAGAATAGCTTTACCGACTCCTATCCGGGGATTCCGACTACTCTTGAAGAGTAGCTTTCACTCGCCCAGTTCGCGAAGGCATCAACAAGACACCTTCCCTCCAGTCATTTCTTCGCTTGCTCCTCCATTCTAAATAGCTCCACCTTCGCCTTCTCCATTACGGCCATGACTTCCTTTCGATCCCTTATCCTTCCGGAAAACGGAGGTGGTATTTTCCTGAACGCTTCTGACGCAATCTGAAAGGCCGTCGATTGGACTGAACGAAGCGCAACCCTTTCACCTTCCACGGATTTAGAGGGGGCTTCCATGGATTGTTTCGGGAATGCGGACCTTGAATCATCCCTTGCCCAAAAGGCCGCGCGACAGCGCCCACAACACCTCTCACCGCAAATTAAGTGAGGGAAAAGGCTCCTACAGAACAAAGACCTCCGCATCGTGCACCCTCCGCGCCGCACAAACCTCGTCACCCAATTCAGGTACTGGCACGGACAGTCCGTATTGGAGCCGGATATTCTAAAGCAAGCAAAGCAAGTTCCTATTAAGAACCTGAGGGGCCTGACTGGATACGGCTCCCCCAATTCACTGTTCTCAAGGTAGAAAGTTGTAATACTTCGCTTTTTTCAGGTTTCGATGTAACCTCATTTCTAGAATGGCGAAAAAAGACATCCTTGCTAAAACACTTGAGGCGGAAAAGCTCCGGCTCGAGGGCTTAAAACGCGACCTGGAGTTCCAACAGGACCTTAAGCAGCTCGAGGAATTAGCACGGGCGGAACAGCCACTTGGGTGGCGGAAGGGCGCAGAACTATTCCTGAAAAAGTGGAGATTCAAACCATACTTGACCCGGGACAATAGGATTGAACTCTTTTTCCGCTTACCTGTCTCCGGAATGATTTCCCTTGTTCATGACAAGAGGATTAAGTGGAAACCGGTTCGCTGGAACCTCGACACCACTTACTACCCACTAGGGGAAGTGGCAGCTCTCGCGAAGCGACAGCAAGCGCTCCTCATGCGAGGCAGGCGTCAGGCAAGAAGGCGGCTACAGATGACAGCATTAAGCCTCCGGGCGCTTGATTTAAAAGCGCGGGGATTGACCAATGGGCAGATCGCACACAAGCTCTGGCCCCCAGAATGGAAAGGCCTCCCAAAGCTGAAAAAGAGGTGGACCCTCCATAACGACCCTCGCCTTCGAGGGCTCATCGAAAAGCATCACCCAGCCGTAAAGTCCTACCGTGAAGCGGAAAAACTCGCCACGGTGGACCTCCGACGAATCCACAAGGAAGAGGCATCTACGAGAGAGAGTCTCCTCGCTCGAGTCCGCTATCTTCTGAACCTAAAAACCAGATAAGCCGAGAAATAAGTCCATAGCTTATTCCCCGGCATTAAAAATGCGACCGGGTCTGATCTGTCGTACCATAGGACATTCGTTGTCGAAGACCCGGTCAATGCAGAAAACCCAAAACAAACGAACCCATTCCAGCGGGTCTCTAGCACCCACGGCCGATCGGGTGCCAGAACCAGATCTTGCGTCGCTGGTGTTCAAGCACTTCGACCTTCAGATCCACGAAGCGTTCAAGGAGGCCACGCTGTCTATACCTAGAAACCGGAGACGATCGAGGGTCGGGAGAAAAAGAGTATTGCCCTAAGGAGGCATCTCACCATGAGAAGGTTGAAAGGGGACCAAGTTCACACAATTTTACATTGTGCCGGATGTGAAAATTCGGATCATGTGCGCCGGCATGTTCACGCTCTGAGATTACCCTCAGAAGCGGAACTTCTCGACCATTGCAAACGGCGGGAATTTGAAGGCGATCATCCCCCCGTCAACAGCATCGTGGGTTGGCGAAGGACAATCGACCAGCTCTACGGCGAGGCCGACCGTGAATCTCGGGTACGTCCTTGGCAGGTCTGGCTAGAAGCTCAAGGAGTGAAGATCAAAACAAAAGCGGCGCGCGTCGATCAGCGCTCAGCAAATCTAAGTAGCACGAATTTTAATCACACGTGTAGCCCAACTGATGCAATTGCTGACTCCTAAAGAGGCCTCAAATATCCTGGCCGTCTCGCGTTCCACGGTCCGGGCAATGCTGATTGAGGGGGTCATCCCTTGCATCACGTTCAGGAGGGATAAACGGAAGAAGATCCTTCGCGTGTCAGAACAGGCTCTGGAGAGGTGGCTGAGAGCGAGGGAACAGAGTGGAGTCGAAGCCGCCCCAGACCAGATGAATCCATGGGAGGGCACGATTGACGCGCGGATGCTGACTCCTCGCAAGCACCGATAACGGTTGAGGAATCGTTCGATTACACCGGCCTGCGAGGCTCGTGTTAGCCAAGGTCTTTTTTATTGTCCCGGCTGACTCATTGGAAGATTGAAAGCGGGGAGTTGAGAATATCTTACTTTTCCTAGCATCCGGAAGACGACTTCGAGAAATATGCTATCAGATACTCAGAATGACGAAAAAAAGGAGACCCCGGTCCTCACCGTCGAGGGCCTTCGAGCGCTCGCTGCCGTCATCAGGCCGCTCCTCAAGCGAATCCGTATCCCAGCTGGTCCTGACCAGTCGGCCGACGAAACCACCCGAGAACCTTGACGCCGCTAGGCTCCTGGCCCGTCTTGCTGTTAGGATTTTCATCCAAAGGAGGTTGCGACATGAATAACGAACTAATTGGCCATAAGTGCCAAAAACTAAATCACCCGCTGATCACTGCTCAACGTCTAAAACACCGGGTCGTTGTTTACATTCGACAGAGTTCAGAAGCCCAGGTCGAGCAGCATACGGGGAGCACCGAGTACCAAAGAAAACTGGCCGAGCTCGCCCTCGCATATGGCTGGCAGCCGGAGCAGATCATCCTCATCGAGGACGATCTTGGTCGGAGCGGGACTGGAGTCGGTCATCGACCCGGATGGACAAAAATGGAGCAGCTGATTGTGTCGGGCACCGTCAAGGTGGTGATCGCCGCGAACACCTCCCGTCTTTCCAGAAACCTGATCGACCTGATCCAGCTGTTTGCCCTGGCCGCTCGCTACGAGGTTGTCCTAATCCTTGACAACAAGGTTATCGACCCACGGGACGACCACGACCTTTTTGTCTCCCGCATCCTGGGAAGCGTGGCAGAGTACGAAAACAAGCTCCGAGCCGAAACCATGATGCGAGCACGGCTCGTCAAGGCACAACGGGGCGAGGTGGTTTTCCCGCTGCCGACGGGTCTTCTCAAGCTAGACGACGGCACCGTTATAAAGAATCCCGAGACCAAGGATGTCATCGAGCTCGTGATAGCCACCTTCTGGCAGAAGCGCTCCTTGCTCAAAACTGTCCGGGAGCTCCGAGCGAGAGGCGTTAAACTCCCTTCCCGCGGCAGGAGGC
>JAUXIP010000415.1 GCA_030620935.1 Deltaproteobacteria bacterium
CTGCCACCATTGAACACGCCAAGGTTTCTACCGATGAACTCAAAGGATTCCATACGTCGTAAAATCTGGGGTCTCTTGAGAGAAAAAAAGGTAACTCGATTTCCCGGCGCAGAAGGAAGAATACCCAATTTTGTCGGAGCCGAAAGTTGTGCCCGTCTCCTCGCCCAGTCTCCCCTCTGGAAGAAGGCCAAGACCATCAAAATCAACCCGGACTCCCCGCAGAGGGCAATCCGCCAAAGGGCCCTCGAGGAGGGAAAGATTATCTACATGGCCGTACCCAGGCTCCACTCCCTGAAGCCTTTCATCGAGCTGGACCCGCAAAGTCTGAAGGTTTCTCCGTTCTGGGCTTCATCCATCAAGGGAGCTGCAAAACACGGTAGGGCCTCGCTTTTGAGCGACGTCAAAAAAATTGACCTGATTGTCTGTGGGTCCGTCGCCGTCAATCATAAGGGGGCACGGGTAGGAAAAGGTGGAGGATACTCGGACTTGGAATACGCACTGCTAAGGGAAGAAGGGAAAGTCGACGCAGAGACCTCCATCGTAACGACCGTCCATCCCCTGCAAATTCTTACAACGGAGATGCCCATGACAGACCATGACATCCCACTGAACGCCATCATTACCCCTGAGAAGGTGATGCATCTTAAGCCGCGCTACCAAAAACCACGGGGCATTTACTGGGACAGCCTTGCGCCAGAGAAGGTCCGATCCATTCCTGTATTGAAGGCAAGAAAGCGCTAGAGGGCCATCCCTTTTTCCATCTCCCGGAGCAGGGCGATGTTGTCCGAATGCCCGGTCATATTGGCGATAACCATGCCGCGAATCGGTTTTCCAAAGAGATAGAAGTCACCCACGATATCTAAAATTTTGTGGCGGGCCAGCTCATTGGAGAATCGAAGTTCTGTGTTAACGATCTTCTCCTCGTCAATCAGAATACAATTGCTGAGCTTGCCACCATTCACCAAACCCATCATTTCCAGCTTCTCGATATCCTTGACAAAGCCAAAAGTTCTGGCCGGGGCGATCTCTTCCTTGAACGACTCTGAACCTTTAAAGATATAGGTGTATTCCTGCATGCCGACAGGATTAGGATATTTGAGCATGTATCGCACCCCAAAGGTCTCTGCGGGCTCTATGGAGATCCACTCGCCGTCTTCGGCGCCAACCCGGTAGGTTCGATCAACCACAATCTCCGACCACTCCTCTTCCTGCTCCGCTATTCCCGCCTCATCGATCAGATGACAAAACTCCAGGGCAGAGCCATCCATAATGGGTATCTCGCCCTGCATCTTGACTAGAAGATTGCTGATCCCATAGGAGTGCAGCACGGCGAGAAAATGCTCCACTGTCCCGACCACGATTCCCTTTGCCTGAAGTGACGTCGCATAGCCGGTGGATCGAACGGAATGAAGATGGGCTCGGACTGTTGCATCTGCCGAAAGGCCGCTGAAAAGAATACCGCTATGGGGCGGGAGCGGATGGAGGAGTACTCCGGTTTTAACTCCTGTATGGAGCCCCTGACCGCTAATCACCACACTCTTTTTCAGCGTCCTCTGCCTCAAACGTCCGTCCCGAGCTTTCCCGGATTTCGAGGTCCCAGAGCCCTGGTGGCTTCTCCCTGTCCTCCGTGCCTTACTCCCTTTCGCGATCTTTGCCACAGGCCGTTCCCCAAAGGCGCGTTGAACCGTTTCAAGCAAGACGTCCAGCGACAAGGGTTTTTCAATAAAGTCAAAGGCGCCAAGTTTGGTTGCTGTGACAGCAGTATTGATATTTCCATGACCCGAAATCATAATCACAAGGGTATCGGGGTCTTGCTCTTTGATTTCTTTGAGGAGGCCGATCCCATCGACGTCCGGCATCCAGACGTCGAGCAAGACGAGAGGCGGACGTATCTTGCGAATGAGATCCATCGCCGTAGTCGCCCCCTGGGCAGCGATGACCCGATAGCCTTCGTCGGTTAGAACCTCGCGGACGGAATCCCGAATCCCCTCTTCATCATCCACTACCAGGATCGTTTTCTCTTTCGCCTTCACTCCCGCTTTCCTCCACATTTAACTTTCTGGGGCTAAGCCCTTGCACTGGACGCCCCATGCTCTCTCTTCTGAATCTCCGGAGAACCGGCCTGTTTTGAAACTGGTAGCTCGATAATAACTCGGGTCCCCTTTGGCTCGTTCTGACGCACCCGAATATACCCTCGATGATCCGATACAATAGCGCTTACGATGGTCAGCCCCAGACCGGTCCCTTCTTCTTTCGTCGAAAAGTAAGGGTCAAATATCCTGTCCCTAACCTCAGGCGCTATACCACAACCATTGTCCGCTACCTCTAAATTGACGACTCCCATTGAAGGATCGAATTCTGTGGAGATCTTGACCCATCCCTTTTTTCCCACTGCGGCCACCGCATTATCCAGAAGGTTGATCAGGGCCCGCTTCGCCTGCTCGAGGTCCAAATCGACCAGTGGGAGATCTTCATTCTTAATGAATTGAAAATCGATGCCTTTGTGCCCCTCGGCGTAAAGAAAGAGGGCCTCCTTGAC
>JAUXIP010000159.1 GCA_030620935.1 Deltaproteobacteria bacterium
CCCACCTCTGAGTGCCAAAGACCACCCAATTGGGAAAATTGGAGGCGTGCAGGCAGACCTTCCGCGAAGCGCTCTTCAAAGGCAGCGTTTGTCCCCGGTTTAAGCTGATAGGTGCGCATTTCAATAATCATTTTCTTTTCTCCTCCGTTCAGATTCCCTTCTTCTTTCCCACAAACAGAGGAATAATTGCAACAGCGAAAATAGTGGGCTATACACCTAACCTAGAAGAATTCGGAATCAACTGCCCTAAAGGCGCAATTAATAAGAAGGATACACTATGAAAGCACGCGCAGCGATTGCTTGGGAGCCCGGAAAGCCCCTCGAAATTGATGAAGTAGAGGTCCAGGGCCCAAAGGACGGCGAGGTGTTGCTACGGATAGTCGCCACTGGGGTTTGCCACACCGACGCCTACACCCTCTCCGGCCAGGACCCGGAGGGAATCTTTCCCGCCATTTTAGGCCACGAGGGGGGAGCGGTCGTGGAGGAGATCGGACCCGGCGTATCCAGTGTCAAAGCGGGAGATCACGTTATCCCCCTTTATATTCCAGAATGCGGCCAATGTAAGTTTTGCCGGTCCGGGAAGACCAACCTGTGCCAGGCTGTCCGCACCACGCAAGGCAAGGGTTTGATGCCCGACGAAACGTCGCGGTTTTCCCTCAATGGAAAAACCATTTTCCACTACATGGGCACATCGACCTTTTCTGAATACTCGGTGCTACCGGAGATCTCCGTAGCGAAGATCAACCCGGCCGCGCCCCTGGATAAAGTATGCCTGCTAGGCTGCGGCATCACCACAGGAATAGGCGCGGTGTTGAACACCGCCAAGGTAGAACCGGGTTCCACAGTTGCCGTCTTCGGCCTGGGCGGGATCGGCTTGAGCGTTATTCAAGGTGCAGTCCTTGCTAAAGCCGCTCGCATCATTGCTATCGACGTCAACCCACAGAAATTTGAAATGGCCAAGTTGTTAGGCGCTACGGACTTCATCAATCCCAAAGACTCCAGCACACCTATTCAGGCCGTCATAACCGATATGACTGACGGCGGCGTGGATTACTCCTTCGAGTGCATCGGGAACGTCGAGACCATGCGCGCAGCCCTGGAAAGTTGTCACAAAGGCTGGGGCCAATCCGTAAGTATCGGTGTCGCCGGAGCGGGGAAGGAGATCAGCACCCGGCCTTTCCAGCTTGTCACGGGCCGGGTGTGGCGGGGCACCGCCTTCGGCGGCGTGAAAGGCTGCTCCCAGTTGCCGGGGTATGTGGAAAGATACCTTCAAGGAGAAATCAAAGTCGATGAAATGATTACGCACACGATGCCCCTGGCAGAAATCAACCGGGCGTTCGACTTGATGCATGAGGGGAAAAGCATCCGCTCGGTGATTTTGTATTAACGAGACAAATACTAGCATGGCGTTAAAGAACACTGTCTCACCGCAGCGCGGAAAAGGCGACCTGGGAACTTTTGCGGGCGTCTTCACGCCCAGCGTACTCACGATCCTGGGAATCATTCTTTTTCGCCGGCTCGGCCATGTCGTCGGCAACGGAGGTCTAGAGAGTACGCTCGTGATCATCGGTCTAGCGAGCGCCATCTCGGTCCTGACCGCCATCTCCCTATCTGCCATCGCCACCAATCTTAAAGTCAAAGGCGGAGGGGATTATTATTTGATCTCGCGCACCCTGGGCGTTGAGTTCGGCGGCGCTATTGGCATCGTCCTCTTTCTCGCCCAATCCGTCTCGATCGCATTTTATTGTCTAGGCTTCGCCGAGGCCGTGAGTGGTATGCTGCCGACAGACGGACAAATCCCGACTCAAGTCATTTCCGGCCTGGCCGTTGCTTTCTTATTCACCTTTGCCTGGCTGGGAGCGGACTGGGCCACGCGACTTCAGTACGTCGTTATGGCCGTGCTGGCTTCCGCGCTCGTCTCTTTCTTTTCCGGAGGGTGGGTTCACTGGGACACAGCAATCCTGGCTCAGAATTGGACGGGACCGACAGCGTGTAGTGCCAATTTTTGGCTTCTGTTCGCCATTTTTTTTCCTGCGGTCACCGGCTTCACTCAAGGAGTGAGCATGTCGGGAGATCTGAAAGACGCGGGAAAAAGCCTGCCGCTCGGGACCTTCCTGGCGGTCGGGGTTTCTATCTTGGTTTACTTCGGCGCGGCGGTTGTATTCGCCGCATCCCTGCCCGGGCAAACTCTGATCCAGGACTATGAAGCGATGAAAGGCGTAGCACGCGTCAACTGGCTGGTGGATGCCGGTGTGATCGCGGCGACGTTGTCCTCGGCCATGGCTTCATTCTTGGGCGCGCCCCGCATTCTCCAATCCATAGCGAGGGACCGGATCTTCCCATTCCTGCATCCTTTTGCCGAAGGCGCAGGGGAAAGTGAAAATCCACGGCGCGGTGTTCTACTGTCCGCCGGTATCGCAATTGCCGCCATCAGCATGGGAAATTTGAATTTCATAGCGCCCATAGTTTCCATGTTCTTTTTGATTTCCTATGGATTGTTGAACTACGCGACTTTTGCCGAGGCCCGGGCCGCCAGTCCTTCGTTTCGACCAAGATTTCGCTTCTTCAACGCACGCCTAAGTCTCTTAGGGGCCTTGGGATGCCTGGGGGCGATGCTGGCTATCGATCCGGCAACGAGCATAGCCGCCCTTGCAGTCCTATTTGCCATTCACCAGTATCTGAAGCGCACCGAAGGTCCGGTACGCTGGGCTGACAGCCAACACTCCTACCACTTTCAGCGCATCCGCGAGAATCTCCTTTCCATGGCTGCAGAACCCGAACATCCGAGGGGCTGGCGCCCTTGCATTCTCGCTTTCTGCGACGATCGGGAGAGACGACAAAGGCTTTTGCGTTTCGCTTCTTGGATTGAAGGCGGGAGCGGCCTTACGACGGCGGTTCAAATTATCGAAGGCGAAGGCGCGCGGAGCCTGCAACTTCGGGACAAGGCAGAAAAAGAGTTGCAAGCCCACATCGAGGAAGAGAGTTTAAACATTTTTTCCCGAACGCTCGTCGCTCCGGACTTCCGCGTCGGGGTCGAAGCTCTTCTTCAATCGTTCGGCATCGGCAGCATTCGGGCCAACATGGTTCTTCTGAGCAAGGCCGACCAGCTCCATCGGGCCGAGGAAAACGAAGGTCAGATCCGCTATGGACGCGAGCTTCAAGAAGCCATCCGTCTCGGCTGCAATGTCGTAGTCTTGGATTCCAAAGAGGCTGAATGGGCAGCCATCGCGGAGTCGGCGCCTGACGAACGTCTTATCGATGTCTGGTGGTGGGGAGACAAGACAAGTCACCTGATGCTTCTCCTTGCCTATCTCATGACCCGCTCCGAGGAGTGGAGCGACGCCAAGATCCGAGTCCTTGCCCCTAGCTCAGAAAAGGCATCGGAGAAAACTCTGGAAAGCCTACGGCAAACTCTGGAGGAAGTGCGCATCGACGCTCAACCGGAGGCTGTCTTGGATCTAAACCTCGATAAAGTACGCGAATACTCGGGGAATTCCGCTCTGGTTTTTTTCCCGCTCAGGTTCAGACAAATGCAAATATTAACCCTTGAGGATAATGTCGAGCAATTAATCGATCGCCTGCCCGTTGTGGCTTTTGCTCTCGCGGCCGAGGATATCGACCTCGGCGCGGGACCGGAGGAAGGAGAGATCGCCGAAACCACCGCAGCTTCAGACGCAGAAAAGGAAGCTGACGCGCTCGGGGAAAACCTGGAAGAGACCGACAAAGAGACGGCAAAATCGAAAAGTTTAAATGCTCAGGATGAAAAACTCTCCGTGGATCCAACGGCTCCGACAAAAAAACGATAGTAGCACGCATCAGGACATCACTCGGTTATCCCCAGTACCCATTTCGCAATTTCGTCGTGGCGGGCAAACCAGACTCCTGAAAAGCCCTTCATGTATTTCAGGATCTCCGCCACCATCGCCGCCATCAAGGGACGTCCACCGAAATGCGCATGAAAGGTAAGATTGATCAGCGCCTTCTGTTCGGCGCCGTGGAGAAAATCAAAGGTGTCCTTGTAGGCTTGATAGAAGACCCTCGGGCTCGATCGCAAGGTCCGGTTGTCGGTAAAGTCGCTGTGAGGGATGGCGACGAGCGTGCCCCTATCAGTTCGAAGCAGGTACGGATGGTCGGTGTCGTTGTAGTCTCCGTGCCAGAGAAGTTTTTCTTCAGCAAGCAACGTGGCTGTATGAGTAGTCGGCGTGGCCCTCGGACTGAACCACCCTGCCGGTCTTGTTCCCGTCGCATTCTCCAATAGACCTAGGCACCTCCGGATTGTGGCCTTCTCTTCCTCGGCTGAGAGATAGGGGAGAAAACCATCCTGCGTGTAACCATGGGCGGCGACCTCATGGCCTTTTTTGTGTAGCTCCTTGACCGCGTCGGGAAAAAGCTCCACGGACCGCCCGCTCACGCAGGCCGTGGCGCGCACTTCGAACTCATCGAGTATTTTCATGATTCGCCAGATCCCGGTCCTGCCCCCATACTCCGACCAGGAGACCCCGATCAGATCGGCAGTCCCCTCTCGAAGAGGCGAAGTCATGGGCGAGTAGGGTGGCGCTTTGCCCTCGGACCAGCTCTCCAACATGACGGTAACGAGGACAGCGATCTTCTCACCGTTGGGCCAGCACTGGCTATCGCTCTTCATCTTATGATCTCATCGGCTCGTACCTAAGCATGAAACCCGTTGCGCCATAGCTCTCCCACCTTTTTCAAGTCCTCCGCAGGGAGCGTCAGGGCCGCCCCAGTGGCATTCTCCTTCATCTGCTCGGCGTTACGGGCACCTGGGATAACAACGCTGACCGCAGGATGAGCGAGGCAAAAGGCAATCGCTGCTTGACCTAGAGACTGAACCGGTCCTCGAATCAAAAAGCGGAACTGCTCCACCTTTTCCAGCTCCTGTTTCAGGCGGTCACCAGCCAAATTCCGAGCCCGAACATCATCGCCCTGAAATCGCTTCTGATCAGCCAACGTCATCTTGCCCGTAAGCACACCCCGCCGCAGTGGCACCCGGGCGATCACGCCTACATTGGCCTCCTGGGCCAATGGGAAAAGCTGGTCAGCGGGCTCCTGTGCAAGCATGTTGTATTCCACCTGAATCGTGTCAGATCGACCGCCTTTGACCGCCGCCAGACCTTCCTCTATTTTGTTGATGGACACGCCGTAGTGGCGGATCTTTCCTTCTTTTTTGCGCCGCTCGAGCAGCTCCCAAACTTCTCCTTGCTCGATTACCGCGACATCCGGATTATGAAGTTGGTAGAGATCCACGTAATCGGTTTGAAGGCGTTTCAGGCTTTCATCCATGACCCGATCGATGTATGCGAGAGAAAAATCCCTTTTCCCCCGATTCGGACCAACCATGGTGTTTCCTCCCTTCGTAGCAAGGACTACCTTGTCACGCCTGCCCTTCAACGCTTTTCCCAGTAGCGTCTCAGAATATCCCGCGCCGTAAGCATCCGAAGTGTCGATGAAGTTCACGCCGAGGTCGAATGCTGCGTCGATCGCGCCCAGAGATTCTGTATCGCTCATCGGCCCAAAGTGACCCGCATGGACCATCGTCCCAAGCCCGACTGCGCTGACTCGCAAACCCGTCCGCCCTAGTACCCGGTAATTCATGGAACCTCCTCTTTA
>JAUXIP010000309.1 GCA_030620935.1 Deltaproteobacteria bacterium
TATACGAGACACCGAATGGTACATCAACTTGCAAAGGCGGATGGGCAAAGAGAAGGCTAAAAGTTTTTTCAAAAGCTTAGCAGCGCAAAATCCTGCCCTGCGTGAAGGACACAACCTGCTCGCTCAGCTTCTCGCAGCCGGTGAGTTTCACGTGATTGCCAATGGTTATGCCCATATCATCGCACGCCTGGCGGGATATGGGGCGCCCGTGCAATGGGTATTTGAAAAACCCGTCATCACTTACCTCCATCCGATTGCCTTGGCGCGACATGCTCCCCATCCCAGTGCCGGAAAGCTCTTTATAAATTTTGTCCTCTCCAAGGAGGGCCAGACGATGCTACGAGAGCAGGGAAGAATCCCGAGTCACCGGGATGTCAACCCTAAGGTATTTTCTCTCGATGGCGTAAAGCTATTTCCGAGTGATCCCACGTTGGCCAAAGACTTTGCACCTGCAACCAAAGAGATGCGAGCATTTTTCGGGGTCAAATGAAACTATGAGTCCGAGTTCTTGGATAGGAAATATCGATGCCGATGGATCATTCTGAAGTGCCGGTACTGATCTGCGGTGGCGGTCCCGTGGGCCTGGCGCTGGCTGTAGAACTGGGCCTGCGCGGGATCGGGTGTGTGCTTGTCGAAAGCGGGGACGGTGCCGCCACGGTCCCGAAGATGACTCAAATCCACACGAGAAGCATGGAATTCTGCCGTCGGTGGGGCATCGCCGAGGAGGTGAAAAAGGCCGGCTGGCCGGAGACCCATCCGGCCGACCATATTTATCTCACTTGCTTGGTTGGCTATGAACTCTGTCGGTGGAAGTTTCCCTCTTACGCCGAGCGTGGCGACCTCGGTTATACCCCCGAAGGGCCCCGCCAGTGCCCGCAGATCTATTTTGATCCGATCCTGCTAAAGCGCGCGGCTTCGCTGCCCATGGTTCATCTGCGCCACCGGACTCGCTTGGATTCGTTAGTTCAGGATTCCGACAAAGTACAGGCCCAGGTAACCAACTTTTCGGACGGACGGACGGAGACGATCGCTTCCAGCTACCTGGTTGGATGTGACGGGTTCGATGGTCCCGTACGCAAAGCGCTGGCCGTTAAGTACGTCGGCTCCGGGATGTTAAGTTTTAGCGTGAGCATCTACTTCAGATCCCGTGAGCTTGCTTCCCTGCACGACAAGGGTTGGGCACGGTTTTACAGACCGGTGGATGGTGCCGGCCATTGGGGTGACCTGATTGCTATTGACGGGCGTGAATTGTGGCGCTTGACTCTATTCGATCTCGACCCCAACACGGATATCGATTCGTTCGACGTCGAGGGCTCCCTCCTTAGACTTGCTGGAGCCCGTTTTCCATACGAGCTCATCTCAGTTATGCCATGGAAGCGACGGGAACTGGTGGCCGATCGTTATCGGGAGGATCGGGTCTTTATTGCCGGTGACGCCGCCCATCAATGCTCGCCTACCGGCGGTCTGGGTATGAATACCGGTCTTGCGGACGCCGTGGATATTGGGTGGAAGCTTGCGGCCGTCCTTGAAGGTTGGGGTGGCAGCGGTCTACTGGATTCCTATGAAGCTGAACGTAAGCCTGTGGCCGTGAGCGCCGTGAGTAATTCTACTCTGCGATACCAGCAGGAGACTACCCTGTCAGGGGGTGCAGCCATTGCAGAGGACTCGCCCGAGGGAGAACTCCTGCGCCGGGAGTTTGTAGAGCAGTATCGTGCCCAAAAAAGAGGCGAGGGCAACTCCAGCAGCGACAATGCCATGCTTGGCTATTGCTACGAGGACTCGCCGATTATTTGGCCTGACGGGACGGAGGCGCAGCCGGACGATCCGCAGCGCTTCATACCGACAGCCCGCTCCGGGACCCGGGCGCCGCACGCATGGATCGGTGAGGACCGGTCAACGCTTGACTTGTTTGGCATCGGGTACGTATTGTTACGATTTGGCCCGAATCCCGCCGACACGACTAGCCTGCAGGATGTCGCGGCAAAGCGTAAGGTGCCGTTTCGTGTTGTGGATATTGACGATTTGAAAATTGCCGAACTTTACGAGCGCAATCTCGTTTTGGTCCGCCCGGACGGCCATGTGGCTTGGCGAGGTGATGTCTGTCCCGGCGATCCCGTGGCTCTCATTGACCACTTGAGTGGAGGAGAGGCGGGCCAAGTCCACGTACAACGCAACACGGCTTAGCGTTCCAATGAATCTCAAAAGTCTTAGATCTACCAAGGAAAGGAGAACCTAGAAATGGATAACCCAACCACGAACGATAAGAAAAAGCTCAGAATTGTTTACCGTTCCAATTCGCATTCGCCCTTATGGATCGTCGCTGAAAAAGCGGGGATCTGGGACAAGAACGGACTGGAGGTAGAATGCGGTCCACAGAGATTGCGCGAAAAAGCCGTCGACTCCCTCAAGAAAGGCGACGTGGACGTGATATCGGGAAATCATCATAACCTCTATGCCAAGAGAGTTAATAACGGAGAAGATTTTGTCCATTTAGCCCAGGTAGGCAATCTCTGGACAGAGAACAATCTTGTAGTCGCTGATTCGATCAAAGGCGTCCAAGACCTAAAAGGAAAAAAGGTGGTCGTGGAGAAAACCACGGGGCACGCAGGACTTAACGTTTGGCTCTTTTTAAAACAGGAAGGATTGGATGTCGATAAAGGAGACATCGAAATTGTGGGGGGAAGGGAATACGGTGATGATTTATGGAAAGGTGTCCTGAGCGGAGATTTCGACGCTACCTTTGCCGGACCGCCGGATGCCGGCAGGGCTGCTAAAGCCGGCGCTACGGTCATCCCCGTCAGGGCCATGCCCATGATCCGAGGCGTTACCCTGACGACTACCATGTCGTTTGTAAAGAGGCACGAGGAGGAGGTCCGTCGTCTGCTCAGAGGTTTAGCCGAGACAATCCATTTTTTTATTACTCGTAAGGAGCAAACAACTGAAATCTTGAAGCGCGACGTCGCCTCTATCCTTGATTTGCAAAACGACGAGGAAGTCGAGGAGATCTACAACTTGTGGCTGGGGTTCCTGGAGCGCAAACCCTACCCCACCATCGACGCGATTACGAATGTCTTTGCGCTGGCACTACGGTGCAGCCCGGAGGTTCAGGGCTTAAACCCCCTGAGCCTTTGGAACACTCATTACCTTCGGGAATTGGATGACAGCGGCTTTATCGACCAGATCTACCAGAATAAATAGTGGTACATCCCGGCGTAACATTCCAGGAATCGGAGGACGGGCCATGAAATTCAAAAGTGTCTACCACATGGGTATCCCCGTTGATGATATCGACCGTGCCCGCGAGTTCTACACCAAAGTGCTGGGAATGGAGTTTGTCTCCCGGGTGGGCGGAAACCCGAACAATCCCGATTCTCTTACCATCCATGGAAAGACACCTCGGCTGGATCGCCTGAGATGCGGCAGCGACGATGTTGTACTCTTCGAGAGGCCTCGACCCCTTCAGAGAGACGCCATTGACCAGGACGGTGTCGCGCATCAGGCTTTCGACCTGGCATGGGAGGACTATGACGACGCCCTAAAGACATGTAAAGAGCTAGGGAGATTTCACCGTGCCGTAGAGCGAAGTACGGGAAAGACCATTTACATGTTTGATTCGGAAGGCAATTATCTTGAGCTTCATTTTTCGAATCCAAAACTTCATGCAACATCCCGTCGGAAGGAGTCGGAATCGAAACCTGCCCAATGACCGAATCGCATTCCGCAATGGGACATGGTCGATCACGAGCGATGAATAGATGAGCAATTATAAGATCAAGCTTGCGTGTGGCCCGTATGACCGTACCAGCGCCATAGTGCATGGTCTGGTAAAGATTCCCGGCGTCGACCTCGAAGTCATTGAGATGGA
>JAUXIP010000396.1 GCA_030620935.1 Deltaproteobacteria bacterium
CATCTCGTATCCCTCGGATGAGTCAAGCGAAGGGGTCAGGCAAACCTTATTGACCTTTTTGGCCGCCGCCCTCCTTCAAGCTATTGCAAGGCGTTTCCACGACACCCCTCAACTCCGGATTGCTCGCCAGCTCATCTGGTTGCAGTGGGGCGGGATCTCGGCGCCCGAGATTCGCACCGCCTGGTCCGGCAGTCCGAACGAGAAGCCACACTCGACGCCGTCCTGCTCCGTGTCCCCGTCTGTCCGCGAGGTGGCGACGAAGCGCCGCCCTCCAGGAGTACGGGCCGTACCAGCGGTGACCACCGACCTGAATCTCTGCGACCTTTTTTTCCTCACGCCGCCGCTCCCGCTCTGACCCCCGGGTCTGCGACCCGGAAGCGCAACGCTTTCTCGTCTACACACACCAGAAACCGTTTCACCGGATCGCTCCTCAGCAGCTTCAGCAAGCTGGCCCGCTGTCGCGCAGGCAGCTTCTTCAACTTGACAAGAGGGAGATCGGGCTGCTCCAGCAATCTAGCGTAGGAGAGGAACATGAGCCGGAGGATCTGGGTGCCGTGCGCATTGGTCCAGACCGTAATATTGTCATGCAGCTCGATTCCCTGCCGCGGCTTCTCGCCCATCAAGCGGAAATCCACATCCAGAATGTCACCTTCAGCATCGTAAACCAGACGTAGTGATCCCATTTCTATCTCCCTCTATCTCCGCGAGACTTGGTAAGCCGTAAGAACAAAATTGTTCGGGGTCTCTCCCTCTTGATGTTCCTCGCGCCAAGCAAACTTAACGACCACAACCAGATGGGTGAATCCTTCCGGTAAGTCGCGGAACCGTTTATTATACTTGTATTTCGTCGGATCGAAAGCGTCCTGACGGCGTTGTCCTGTACCCACAGTCATTAGAACGTGCCGGCGATAGTTCATCATCTCCCCGTGGGTTTCGACAATATGCGCCCACCGCTCATCCGTGAGATAAATTTCATTGCCCCACCTGTCTCTAATGCTCTCTCGAGCCATTCGAAGCCGCCTTCACGCCGTCCCCTGTTGCCCCGCTCCTCGGCCATACAATACCGCCAGGGCTTTCGCTGTTTGCCGCGACTCCTCGCGCAAACTCTCCGGCTCCAGTACTTCGGCCTCGGCGCGCCATTGGAGAACCCACCAGCCGACCTCCCCGGGTCAAACCAGAGACGCGGTGATTATATGATCGCACGAACTATCTTCCTCCGCCGAAGAGTCACCGTCACTGTAAGCGGGCCTCATCTCACAGTCAATTTTTGATTTTGGCTAGTCTACCACGCGGTAGACTGAGATTCTGCTTCCAGCCCCGGCCATGCATCCAGGCTGCCGCTTTAGTCACAATCTCCTGTCGATCCATTGTTCCCATCCAAGAAAAAGCTCCTCATACACTCCCTTGATGACATCCAAGGTCACGCCTTTAAAATTTTTCAGCCTTCTTCTTTGACCTTTGGCCTATCTGAAGTGATCCTTTCATTCTGCTCAACGGCAACGGGGACAGGCACGCAAGCGAGCCAGTCCCCTTTAAACGGTTTATTTCCTCCTCTTTGCAGCAAACGGTTGCAATTTCACTTTTGCTTTCAGAGACTTGTCATGGATTGGCATTTGAGGCAGTGGCGGTCGGCGTGCTTCCTGTGTAGTGACGTTCGCGAGCATTACATCTTCATCGCCGGAGTCATAGAGCACTAAACCGGGTCGTCATCGGGTTTCGGACATGTCGGACAAAGGGAAAGCCACCATACGACATCGCCCCATCTATAGCGTGTCATAGAGGGCATCGTATTGCCCGTCCCCTTCGAGGAAAGTCCTAATGCCCGCCTGCTCCCACAGGGAAACGTCCTCCTCGGACTCAGACCAGAGCAAGACAACCCGTACCTCTCCACCCTTAACTGAACGACGCAACCGCTTGGGGACTATAATCGTGCCGTCAGGCTTCACTTTACTGCGAAAGGCAATCGCTTTCATTGCTGGCCTCCTTTATTTTTTTATTTGTTGTTATTGTTGTTAGGGTCGGACCAAGCTATTACGTTGATATCTAAGCTGAATCGTTCCGAACGTATGTATTTTCATGGTTTAGAGTGCCATTTTCAAGGTCAAAATCACTACTGTATGGCGTCCCGGGCCGCTTTCTAAGGTCACAATTTGTGACCTTAAAGCAGCAAACTCCTCTGGAGTCAGTTGAAGCATGAAGTCGGGGGGGAAACCGGTCTTTGTTTTGTTTGACAGCTTGGTTTAAAACTTTCGTCGGCACTTGGTAAAGCTCCGCCAGATCGGCGTCAAGCATCACTTTCTGGCTCCGGACGAGAACAATCCACTTCTCGATCCGTTGGGAAGGAATGATTTGGCTATGGTGCGCCATAGGACCTTCGATGTTATGCAACTAACTTGTCCGGAAATTCGTGGTCAAATTATCACAGCCGTTTGACATCCGGGGTTACGATCTAAAATTTTTTTTGGCTTCTTCTTTGGCCTTGGACTTCTGTTTCCCTTTATGTTTCACGGCATTGCGCATAGCCAAAAGGATTTTTTTGCGCTCCTTGGGCTCAAACTCGCCACCGTAAAACCGCAGGAACAACGCCCGGTTCACTGCGATGGGGTCCTTTTTGGAGATGGAGGCTTTCACCAAGGCCCGCGCGGCGGCGTGCATGGAGCAACCCATCTTCAGACGCTCCTCGCCTGACCGCTTCAAGAGCATCGAGCGAAACTTTCTTTGGATTTTATCCGGCGTGTCTTTCACCGCGCGACCTCCCGGTAAAGAGTTTCAACGCCCAACTGCTTCGCCCAGCGACCCAGGTAGCGCCGATCGAGGCCCCTCACGGAATTCAAGAGATTTCGAACATCCGCTAGCTGAACCTCAGACCGAGATTCCTTGG
>JAUXIP010000106.1 GCA_030620935.1 Deltaproteobacteria bacterium
GCCAGTTCCTTGGCCTCCGGGCCTAGTGTCCTGACGGCAAGGGTTTTTTCAACCGCCTTCGTTCTTTCCACTTCATCTTTTTTCTGCACCCAGATAAGGACGAGGTTCACGTTCCCTGAATCCAGTGCCCTTTGGGCAGCCTTGACAACCGGTCCATCCAGGCCATCGCAATACGTACGGGCTGCCACGAAGGTCAAAAACGTTAAGGGATCATAGGTAATCTTCATGAGTGTAGGAAGTTGACCTCGCGGGTTTCCCGGATACTTGGAACTTGGTTGTAAAGGCCATAGAAAACGATCCAGAGCCCAGACCGAGCCAAACCCAAGGGTCTCGGTCCTTTGCGCTACCTCGATGATTGACTCAGGACTCGCTGTCGGGCCGATGTGAGGAAGGGCTATACCAAACTGCATAAGAATGTTTTGATGATAAGTTGGCAGCAATTTTCGCAAATCCTATGCCACAACATATTATCTTACCTACGGGGAGGACCCTTTTAAAAATGGAACTTATATTCCCGCAGACAAGAAAATGTTGGCCTTTTTTTCTTACTTTTGACATATCGTCACCGTGGAATTAGTCAGAACCACCAGTCCCTGTACCCCAGAGGTCCGTGGAACAGAAATTGCTGCCTTTGATGCCTCGCCGAGTTGATTATTTTGGCATGACTCTCAAACCTGCTCATTCCATATCTTCGTTGCGGAAAAAAGGAGAAAACCATGAGTCTATCTGTCCCAACGACTTGGGAGAACGATTACCTTGTGCGGGTAAAAAAGTATCCCCAGGTCGGTTGGCTTTTTGGCAGCCTTCCTACAGAAGTCGTTGGAAGCGGGCGACAAACTTCCCTACTCCCGGCGGTTAACCGAGATGGGGCAGCGGAGCACATTCGCCAAGCGCAGCGTCTCGGGTTGAAATTCAACTACCTCATCAACACCTCTTGCCTGGGAAACCGAGAGTACACCAAGAATTTCCATCCGGCCATGCTCAAGTACATCGAATGGGTCGCTGAGCAAAACCCTGACCTGGTCACCGTAACGCTGCCTTTTATCGCCCAGATCATAAAAAAACAGTTTCCTTCTCTTAAAATCAGCGTCTCTAAATATGCCAACGTGGACTCCCTGGCGAAGGCCAAATTCTGGGAGGACCTTGGGGCTGATGAGATTACCATTCCCGACGATAATCTCAATCGGGACTTCAAGATGCTTCGTCTGATGAGAGAGAATCTCAGCTGCGGGTTCCAGGTATTTACCAATCTGGCCTGCTTGAGAGGGTGTCCCTTTGCCCAGCACCACGCCAACCTCACCTCCCACGGCGCTCAGCGCCACGAGGAGACCGATGGCGTCTATCTCGATTACTGCCTGGCAAACTGTAAGAACATTCGAGTGAGGAGGCCGGTGGAAATCATCAAATCGGGATGGATACGCCCTGAAGATCTTCACCACTATGAAGAGCTGGGATTTACCAAATTCAAGCTGGTAGACCGTTCCCTAACGCCCAGGGGCCTACTGAAGAGAATCAAAGCGTACAGTGAGAGAAAATATGAAGGGAACCTGGCCGACATTATCTGCCTTCACACCCGAAAGACGGAGCACCGCTTTGCCTCAGCCGGTCTCGAAGCCAAGGAACCAGGGATCAAGGAGAAGCTGCGCCTCATGGGTGATGCCATCTTTGCCGCCGAGAAGATCCATATCGACAATCAAAAACTAGATGGCTTCCTTGATGGAATCAAGAAAATCGATTGTCACTATGTTTCCTGTGACCGCTGTGGCTACTGCGAACGATATGCCCAACAGGCAATTACCTTTTCCGCGTCGGACAAGAAAGAGGCTCTTCGACGGTCGGATCTCTTCCTTCAAAAGATGACCTCCAGTGAGATATTCGAGTAGCTCGCTTTCCTTCTAACCTGGGCAGACCTTCACCTACTTTAGAGCCAAAGCGAATCCCATCAAGAGAGGGTGTCTTATCCATAATCCGTGCGTAAGCTTGCAACACCTTAAAAACCCTGGCCGTCGAGAAGGCGGCGGGTGCAAGGCGGCCCTATCTTACAGGCGGATCGCACCGGAGCGTACACGGTAGTACGTGAGGATGCGAGCCCGAAGCGACAACGCAGCAACCGTCCCTTATCGACGGATCAGGGACCTAAATGACCAGGCAAGACCTTGCTTTAATAACCAAAAAGACCTCTAGACCTTCGGCCAGTTTAAGTTTTTCTACGGCGAGTTGAGTCAGCCTTGCGTAGAAGATGGCGCCCGCCTCGATTTTCAATATCGCTTGTCCGTCCTTCACCTCGATTTTGCGGATCGTTCCCTTAAGAACATTGCCGGCTGAAATCCCTTCGGGACATCTCGTTGCCACCAGGATATCGTCTCCCCGGATACCAATCTGCAGGGAACGGTTAACAGGCCCCACGATATAAGGAATAAAAAGCTCCTGCCCGGATTCCAGACCAACTCTGCTTCTCCCCCCTTTCGAATCGGAATCGATCAACCGCACGTCGAAAACATTTTCCAATCGGTCGTCTTCGAGACTCGATAAGACCCAGCTCGACATGAGGACTTCTTGCGGAACCCCCTGAGTCACTAAACGGCCCTGCTTTAACATGACAACCCAGTCCGCCAGAGACAGGACTTCCGTCGGATCATGCGTCACATAGATCATTGGGATGGCGAGCTCATCCTTTACGCGGCGCAAATAGGGTAAAATCCTCTCCTTCAGACCGATGTCCAATGACGCAAGCGGCTCATCTAAAAGCAACACTTGAGGACGCGACAGGATGGCTCGCGCCAAGGCAACCCTTTGGCATTCCCCACCCGATAACCGAGTGACCGGCCGATCCAGGAGAGGATTGATTTCCAGCAGTTGGGTGACGTGATCTACATCCACGGCGGCGGCCCTTCCATTCCTATCCGCACCGAAAAGGATATTTTTTCTTACCGACAAGTGAGGGAAGAGCGCCGTTTCCTGGGGCACGTATCCAATAGAGCGTTTTTGAGGAGAAAGGTTAATCCCACGAGAGGATGAAAATAGAATTCTCCCGCCGATCTCGATCTCTCCCGATGAAACCTCGCGCAAACCTGCGACAGCATCCAACAGTGAAGTCTTTCCTGCGCCTGAGGGTCCGAAGATCGAGGTCACCTGAGATTCGAACGAGACATCGATGTCTAAGGAAAACTCCGCGAGAGGAATATGACATTTTAAAAGCATATCATTCCTCTCTTATGCTCTGTGTTTGGCTCGGAAAAGCCACTCAGAGATCCAAACGGCTCCAAAGGCCAAACCCATCGTTATCCAGAGTAAAGTATACGCTTCTTCGTCTTTCCCCAGCTGGACGAAATTAAAGATGGCGAGGGAAAGGGTTTGGGTTTTCCCTGGAATATTCCCCGCTACCAGGACGGTCGCTCCGAATTCACCCAGGGCCCGAGAAAAGGCCAAAAGAGAGCCCGCCACAATACCCCTTGCTGCGAGCGGGATGGTGATCCGGAAAAATATGCTGATGCCAGATACACCTAGGGTCGCCGCAATCTGCTCCAGGCGTGGATTGACTTCAGAAAAAGACGTTCGAACGGATCGAACCAAGAGGGGAAAGGACATGACAGCCATAGCCACCAGGACCCCCTTCCAGTTGAAAACAATCTCTATCCCCTTTTCGTACAGCCAATAGCCGACCGGGCTGCGCCTGCTAAAAAGCTTCAGAAGAATAAGTCCCGTTGCCACCGGCGGCAGCACCAGAGGGAGCAGCACCAATGTCTCCAACACTCTCTTAAAAGGCCATTCCGTACGGGCCAAAAGCCAAGATACACCGATCCCGAACGGAAGAATGAAAAGGGTGGAAGCCAAGGCAACCGACGCGGAAAAGAGGGTGATTTGCCATGCTTCGGGAAGAAACGAATCCAAAGTGCTTTTGTCCTCTCTCTTAATTTATTCAAAAACGATAAAGCCGTATTTCCTAAAAATCGCTTTGGCCCTATCGCTCAGAAGAAAGCTCAAAAAGCTGCCTGCCGCCCCCTTTTTCCCGGATTCCTTAACCAAGGCTACGGGGTAGTTAATCTCAGGGCCTCTTTCCCTCGGCACTTCATAGACAACCCTCACTCTTCGCGAAACCGCCGAGTCCGTCCTATAGACAAATCCGACATCGACATTTCCCGACTCCACTGAGGCCAAAGTGGCGCGGGCATCTCTCACGGGGATGACCTTGTTTCTTATTTGGCCCCAGATCCCCTCTTCTTCGAGATACAATCTGGCATAGATCCCCACAGGAACCGAGGAGGGCTCAGCCATGGCGATTCGCTTGACTTCATGCCGGAGCAGATCTGCGGGCGACCCGATGGTCAAGTGGGAATCTTTTGGAACCACCACAACCAGTGTGTTGGATAAGAGCTTCTTGCGCGAGCCGTCTTCGATACGTCCCCTTTGCTCCAGGCTCTCCATCTTTGCTAAATCGGCGGAAATAAATAGATCCACGGGCGCCCCTTCATCGATCTGGCGCGCCAAGCTGCTCGAAGCCCCAAAATTAAAAACCACCTTTTCCCCGCTCTTCGACTCATAAGCCCTGCCGATCTCAGTCAACGCATCGGTGAGGCTGGAGGCCGCCGCGACAATAATTTCATCGGCATGGGCAGGGGAGCAAACGACGACCCCGGCAAGCAATATTCCGACCCGCCAAACCTGCTTAATTGTCTTCAAAGGGTTCCTTCCCGAAAGATAGAGGAACGGGCAAAGGTTACTGAGACAGATCCTGGCGAGTCAATCTCTCAATCAGGGGAAGGTCCCCTTCAAGAAAATCCAGCTCCTTAAGATTTTGAACCTCGGTCCAAAGAAGTCGGCTAAAGGCGAGATTCTGTATCTCTCCCCGATAATCTTCCACTTGGAAGAAGATCAGTTCCACCTCCGCCTGCCCGGGATAAGAATGGCTGTGACGGAAAATTTCTGTTGCCGACATGATCTCTATACCCAGCTCTTCTCTCAATTCTCTCTGCAGTGCGGGAATGTACTCCTCCCCACGTTCCACCTTTCCGCCGGGAAATTCCCATTTCATAGGGAAGGCGCCGTTCTCTTTTCTCTGACAGACCAAGAGACGACCTGCACGATAAATGAGCGCTGCGACAACTTCTATCGCCACAATTTCCTGCCGAAGAACAATGATAAGAAGGCTACTTCCTATAGGCCTCCCACCAGGCCAGGAACATTACGAGAGCTACAAGGAGAATGATTCCTAAGACGGGAACTAAAACCATGAAACCTCCCTACAAGAAATCGCCGCCATCTGTTCTTGCCTATTTGATCCTGTACCCTCTGACGGCCCATAGGAGCAAGAGCCCGAGGAAGGCGATAGTGATCCAAGGATGCGAGACAACCCAGGCCAGCACGGGTGAAGTCTTATCAATAGCAAAGTGGAAAAGATCCTTAAAAAACTCAACTATGTCGTCGAGTATCTCTATGTCGTCGAGCATATCCATGATCTCTCCCCCTCAAGAACAGTCCCCTGGGCGACACAAGGCATTAAGGATCACAAGAAAAATCTCGTTAAGATGACAACAACCGCCGACGCGGTGAGTAGATGAAAAACCACAAAAGCAAGAGTTATCCAAAGGCGACTCCGAGCCTCGCCGTTTTCCTCTAGTCTCCACCTTGAACCTGCCAGGACTGTGGTCAACTTCACAAGGCCTACGACTAGAGGCGGAAAACTCCCCAGAAGAAATCCAGGAGTAAATTGCCCGGGACGAAGCAACACAAGACTTAATAATTGCATCGGCTCTTGAGGCACCCGAGTTAATAAGAGCGTACGGACCAGCCAAAGCAGAATGAAGCAAAAAGAGGTGGTTTGGGACATGAACACGCCGGAATTGGGATTAGGTATGCCTTCACCGACACCAAAGGCCCACCTCTGACTTTTCGCCGCCTCCGCGACCAGGAATAAACTCACCATCCAAAGGGTTATGGAAAGGAGCAATAGTATGAAGCTTCCTATATCCATGAATCGACGACGCCGCTTTCAGTGTAACCTTAAAAACAACCAGCAACTATATGATTTTCAACCATAATCCTGCCTGCTTTATACTGCTCTAAGACGACCTCCGCTCGGTTTCTCCCCTTTTAACCCATTCCTGCTGCAAATGGTAGTGGAAAATCCCCACTTTTCGACCCTATCGTGCTGAAGGATGAACCATCTCGTAGACGAAAGAATCAACTCAAGTGAAGGCAAATACAAAATTCCGCCAATTTGAGACTCTGGATGACAAATTTTATCATTTTCTCTGAATACGAAAATTCGAAAAAGCCGCTTATTTCAAAGAATTATTCCGATATTAGCTTCTGGCATATCGGTTGCTATGCTTAGGTACGTAACTGCCACTGTAAGAGTGTCCCTCATAGCACTCTCAGTCCAGAAAAAACGATAACGAACACGGTGAAGGGAGACATTGCCACGACCAACGAAGTTTACGGCCTGGCAACATAGAAAAGAACCATGCGTAAAAATGCAAAGGAAATCGCCGCCAACGGAGCTCAAGATATTAACAAGACCAGCGAATCTCTTGTAACAGAGGTGCTTAAACTGGAGGCTCAGCTTCGGAAGCGGGTGGTGGGCTTTCAGAAACGCGACTCCGCGCTTAAAAAGATGGAAGAGCGTTTCAGCCACGAAATCGATACCCTGGAAGCCCGGGTGACGGCCATAGAGGAATTGATGGGAGCCATCAATGCACAAGTACGAGACGGGCATGTTCAGATCCAGACCAACGCGGAAGAAAACCTGAAGATCCAAAAACGAATTTCCTCAGAGATCGAAAATCTGGCTTCCGAGCTCAAAGAAAAGAGAGTTCTCCTTGCGGGTCTCGAGAAAGCCCTATGGCGCTCCAACGGTCGGCAAAATTTTTGGCAAAGAATCTTTGGACGTCAAAACCCCCTATAAAGAGCGCGACAATTGGATTGAAGTATCCAAGACCGAACCCCCCCCCCCCCCCGGAGTAAGGAATTTGCACCACCCGCCGGGTACGCCGGATATTGTTGTGTTTGCGGATCGCCGGCGTGAGAGCAAA
>JAUXIP010000365.1 GCA_030620935.1 Deltaproteobacteria bacterium
GGAAATCATGTTCATGATAACCGCCGGTCTTGTTTTCACGGCCGCCTTAATCGGTCTTGCACTTCCTCGGGAGGGGGCAGTTTCGCTGCGCGCAGCACGTGGGGACTGGAAGGCGCTCTTACGAAATGGAACCTTTGTCCGCTTTCTCTTATTCTCCCTTGCCGCCTACTTCTTTCTTCAAGGCCCGATGTGGCTTTTCCCAATCTTTATAAGCTCGCGCGGCGGCGACATTGAGACGATCCGGGGCATGTGGATTCTGATGTTGATTGTCGAGATCCCGCTTGTCCTTTCCACGGGAAGCGGCCTTAAGCGTATCGGTTCAAGGGGGCTACTTGCGATAGGGTTACTGGCGGGCGGAATTCGCTGGATTCTTTGCAGCGCTATCAGCGACCTTAACTGGCTCTATCCCGTACAGGCCCTTCATGGGATGACGGTCGTTGGCCTGCTGCTCGGCGGGCCGTTGTACCTTGACGCCGTGACGCCTGAACGGCTCCGCTCCACTGCTCAAGCCCTTCTTTCTATGGTTGGTATGGGAATCGCGGGCGTCGCATCAAACACCGGTGCGGGGTGGCTTCTCGAAAACGTAGGCGCCGATGCACCGTACATCATCGGAGGAATTGGTTCTCTTGTCCTCGGCTCACTTGTCTGGTGGATCTTGCCTCCACCTGAGGGAGTAAGAGAGAGAATATATCCGCCAATCTCTTGAGTAACCGTGATCGAAGAGTCAACTTCCTCTCTTTTCTAAGCGAAGTGATAAGCCTTTTCTTTGGATATGAATTTGGCGGCAGTCGTTCTTTTGACTAAGCTCCCCGATTAGAGTCACCAATGGATGCCTGGCATTGAGGTATTCTTTGGGCGCGCCTGCAGCCAGCATGGCTTTTACGGAATCTTTGCCTGCATAAACCCGAAGGACGAGTTCTTCATCGGAGACGCCCCGGCCGCCTAATTTGCGCCGTACTTCCCGAATCGATGGGTTTGGAGGTATCCATCCTTCCCATTTTTTAGCGCGGGGACTGCTGAGGATCTTGTCCTTGACGTTGGGGTCCATAAGCAATGCGCCCTCATTGCCCCAAAGCCCCAGCGCGTATTGAATCGTTTGATCCGTGACCTCCTTATACCGCTCTCCAACGATCACATTAATGGCGGCCTGGCTTCCAACAAACTGGGAAAGGGGAGTTACCATAATCGGGTAACCGAACTCCGCACGGACGCGAGCAGCTTCCTCCAGCGTGGCCGGGATTTTTTTCTCCATGCCTACTACGCGAAGCTGGTGACGTAGATTGGAGATCATGCCTCCGGGCACCTGATGGGAATACTGGATGTGATCATACTCCAGCGGCTTACCCATGGGGAAACCCTCCCTTTTGGCAATATAAGTAAAATGGTCTCTGACTGGCCGAAGCGCCTTTTCATCTATCATAGGCGTATAGCCCAGAGCGCGAGCATTCATGGCTACATTGAAGACTGACGGTTGGGAAGAGCCATTCGCCAGCGGCGGGACTGCTGTGTGTAAGGTCTTTACACCGAGCTTTACCGCTTCCAGATAGCACAGAGGCGCCAGGGTATTGTTGCAGTGTGCATGGAATTCGAGGTGGATGTCGCCTATATTTTTGAGGATGATAGAAATCAGCGAGCGAGCCCGCTCGGGCGTCAGGAGTCCGCCCACATCTTTGAAGCAGATACGGTAAGGCTTCATGGCCGCGGCTTCCCGGGCCTTTTTTGCGTAATACCCGTCCGTGTGTCTGGGTGAAACCGAGTAGATGAGGTTTGCGACCGTTTCCATTCCCAACTTGCGTAAGGTATCCACCTCCTCCTTGAACACGGAAAAATCGTTCCAGGAATTTGACGTGCGGGTGAGCGTTATCCCGTGGGCAACGACGCGCTGTATCACAAGCTCCAGCACGCACCTCGGTATTTTTTCAAATCCGCCTTTCAGGCCGCCGTGGTACCGCAGGCGGGTCTGCTTGAAGTGTTTTGTGCCAAGCCGGATCCACTCCCAAGGGTTCTGCTTGAGCTCGCGGACAAATTTTTTAAACATGACGGAGACAAAGAACTCCATGGCCTCAAAGCCGCACCGGTCCATCTGCTCCGCGATTCCGAGCATAGCGCCCGTCCTCATTCCTAGCGCCCAGAGGCTTTGGTTGCCATCGCGGACTGTCGTATCGACAAAATGGATTTGGCTCACCTCATCTCCTTGAGCCTCTAAGGAGCGATCCCTAGGGGCCGCTGCATTGAGATATCTTTTCGCATGAACGGTTCGATAGGCTGGTTTAATTAATTCAATCCCCGCCTCTTGAGGCGGGCACAAAGCCTATGGGGTTTCCAAAGGGGAGAAGCGGCAGCTCACCCCTTTGGTCGAACACGGTGATTCAAACCCCGTGTTCGATATCACTTGATTTCTTTTGTGCCTTTCGTTTTTTAAAAAACCTTATGTGGCTTAGCGCATCGGCGGAAACGATACGCCCTATCGGGCCGATGGCGTATGATGCGTCCACTACTTTTTTGTCAGAGTCCAGGATGATGTTGGTGGCATGGAAGATTTTTCGTCTTTCTTCCCAAAAGGCGCCGATCTTATCCGCATCTTCGGGCACTTGAAGTCCGTAGGCAATGGGAAAAGTGACTTTCTGCTGTTCCGTGGTTTCTTTGGCTTTTTCCAGTGGGTCTACCGAGAGGGCGATGATGTCTACGTTTTCCTTCTGGAATTCTTCCAATTGCGATTGATAGTCGGCCAACTGCCGACGACAGTAGGATCACCACCAGCCACGGTAGAAGAGCAGTACGGAGTATTCCCCTTTCAAGTCCTGGGGAATATTTAGAGTTTGCCCGCTAACCGTTTGAACTGTGTATTCGGGGAAGGTGTCTCCCACATTGAGTTGCCTGGTCATAAGTTCCTCCTTTCGATTCAATCGGATTTTATAACAGCCACGGATAGCTCCTGCAACGAAGAGGAAATTCTATATCCAAAAGTTGTACTCCAGATAAGCGCAGGGGGTCCGCTCCTCCCTACGACAGGCTCAAGGGGAGCCGATGGACCATATCATTTTGGATTTCGGATTGCCGATTTTGGATTAATCGAAACTCTAACATCGAAAATGGGGTGTCGGACGTCTCCCTCTCTTCGGAGCAGACCCCCTGCGCTTGTGTTGATCTTGCGTATCCCTTGAATGTTGTTCCGGATAGAGTGATGATGACGACCATGATCAC
>JAUXIP010000297.1 GCA_030620935.1 Deltaproteobacteria bacterium
GCCATCTCAACCCACGGCAGACGCGGTGTAGGGTGCCCTTCCAGATCGCTGTCGAGGCGTCGCAGCGTGACCAGTTGGGATTCTTCAACGATTCCCGCCTCCGCATACGCGGCGTACAGGAGCGGCGCCGCGTGACCTTTGGACAGGATAAATCGGTCGTTCTCCGAGTTGTGCGGATCGCGGGGATCGTAGCGCATCTCGCGAAAGAAGACGACGGATACCAGATCCGCGGCGGATAAGCATGAAGATGGATGGCCGGAGCCCGCCGCAGTCGTGGCCCGCAGCGAATGGATGCGCAAACGGCGGCCTTTTTCTTTCAGAAGATCGATTGAACTCGGCATAGTTTAGCTACACCAGCCTTCAGCTTTCAGCCAGAACTAAGAGCTGAGGGTTGATCGCTGAGAGTTTCTTAAACCATCGTCTGCCCGCCGCAGATGTTGATCGCCTGGCCCGTGATGCCCCTCGCCTTATCAGAAACAAGGTAAAGCACCAATTGAGCTATCTCTTCAGGCTCCAAAAATCTTTCGATCGGAACAGCACTGATGGCGTTCTTTTTAAACTCCTCGGGGGTAATCCCCTGGCCAGCGGCGCTTTCATCGATCCCCAAGCGGGCCATCTCCGTATCCACCCAACCGGGACAGATCGCATTGACAGTGATACCGCGGTCGGCCACTTCTAAAGCCAGCGCTTTGGTAAAGCCGATCATCCCATGCTTGCTGGTACAATAGGCCGTATATCCGGGGACGCCGAATTTGCCCAGGACGGAAGAGACATTAATGATCCGGCCGTCCGAGTGATCCTTCATGACCTTTAGGACCTCTTTGGTTATCATATAGGTCCCGTTTAGGTTGGTATCCAAAATGTCATGCCACCGGCTGTCATCCGGGTTGTCCATGCGATTCACGCCGGAAATACCGGCGTTGTTCACCAGAATGTTGATCGAACCCCATGTCCCGGCCACTTTGGCCACAGCCTTTCGCACGTCCTCGTTCCTTCTCACATCCATTTGGATGGTCAGAAGCGGACGGTTCAATCCTAGGAACTCCTTTGCCGTGGTCTCAAGGTGAGATGGGTTGCGCGAAGCAATAGCTACCCTGGCACCATGGGCCGCCAGGGTCTTACTGATGGCTTTTCCAATCCCGGTCCCCCCCCCGGTGACAACAGCCACTTTTTCCGCCAGCAGCATTTGACTGGATACTCAACGAATGAGGCATACCTATCTATTTTTTCTCAAAAAGGCAAGGAACGGGACTTTCCTCCTACCCGGCTCCGTCGGCCGGCTGCCTTAAAGCAGGCCATAAAAACTCTTAACATTCTCAAGCACTATTGCCGAGCCATGAATTATCATCTTTACACAAACCCATAAATTACTGTATTATAGCTGACTATATTTACGGACCAGGGGACGGGAACAAGGAAGGCTTAATGGACGTTACTCAACTGCTGGCCTTTTGTGTAGAACAGAAGGCGTCGGACTGCCATTTAAGTTCCGGGGAGCCTCCGATGCTTCGCATCAACGGAGATCTCAAGAAGCTGGACCATGGGGTGTTAAGCGAGGAAGATATTCACTCCATGCTCTACGACCTGATGAGCGACTCCCAACGTAAGGTCTTTGAGGAAAACCTCGAATGCGACTTTTCCTTTGAGATGGGAGACATAGCCCGTTTTCGCGTCAATGTTTTCATCCAGCGCAAGGGCATGGCTGCGGTCTTTCGTAACATCCCGACAAAGATCATGACCCTAGAGCAACTAAGCATGCCGCCAGTCATGAAGGAGCTCTGTCAAAAGGAAAAAGGGTTGGTTTTGCTTACCGGTCAAACCGGCGCCGGAAAATCCACTACACTGGCAGCCATGATCGACTATATTAATAGTAATTATGAAGGTCACATCCTGACCATCGAGGATCCTATAGAATTTGTCCACACATCAAAAAAATCCCTTCTTAACCAAAGAGAACTCGGCCCCCATACGCACTCCTTTGCTAATGCACTAAGATCAGCCTTGCGCGAGGACCCTGATGTGATTCTGGTCGGCGAGATGCGAGACTTAGAGACCATTCAACTCACCCTGACAGCGGCTGAAACAGGACATCTAGTCTTTGGAACGATCCACACATCGAGCGCTCCCGACACCGTCAACCGGATTATCGATGTCTTTCCCGCGAGCCAACAGGCTCAGATCCGCACTCAGTTTGCCGAGTCGATAGAAGCGGTCATTACCCAAACCCTGCTCAAAAAGAAAGGCGGAGGAAGAATAGCCGCCGTCGAGATCATGACCGGATCGACCGCCGTACGAAACCTCATTCGCGAGGGGAAAGTCCATCAGCTCCCAGGCACTATTCAGGTAAGCCAGAAGGACGGGATGCAAACGATGGACATGGCACTCGTCGAGCTGGCGAACCGCGGCGTCGTTACCAGAGAAGAAGCTCAATCCAAGAGCACAAACCCGAATCTTTTTGGCAGTGCCGTCGGCATCGCCGGCGGAAAAGGCGGACGCATCCAGAGGTATTAAACCTTTCATAGGAGGAAGTGGTGGAAATTCTTGAATTTCTCAAGGTCATGATGGAAAAGGAAGCGTCGGATGTCTATCTGACGGTGGCAAGCCCGCCGATGTACCGCATCGAGGGAACAGTCCAACCCATAGGGGATCATCGTTTTTCGCCCGATGAGCTTGATGCTCTGGCCAAATCTATTACGACCAAGCAGCAGTGGCTGGATTTTGAAAAAACCCACGAGATGAACCTGGCCGTTTCCTACCCCAAATTGAGCCGCTTTCGTATCAATGTATTCCGCCAGCGCGGTTCTGTGGGTTTGGTGATCCGAAGAATCAAGGTCGAAATCCAATCCTTGGATGAGTTGGCTTTGCCGCCCGTCTTAAAAGAGATCGCTTCAACCAAGCGCGGCTTGGTCCTTATCGTGGGGGCAACGGGCTCAGGAAAGTCTTCTACCCTAGCGGCAATGATGGACTATCGGAACTCAAACTATTCCGGTCACATCATCTCAATCGAAGACCCGATCGAGTTCGTCCACCGCCATAAGAAAGCCATCGTTACGCAACGGGAAGTCGGTTTCGACACCTTGTCGTTTGGTGAAGCATTAAAGAACGCCATGCGACAGGCGCCTGATGTCATTCTGGTCGGCGAGATCCGCGACACCGAAACAATGGAGGCAGCCATCACGTTTGCAGACACCGGCCACCTCTGTCTGGGAACGCTCCATTCAACCAATGCAAACCAATCGTTTGAACGCATCCTCAACTTTTTTCCTGAGACACGTCATCCTCAGATCCTCATGCAACTTTCCTTGAATTTGCGGGCCACCATTTCTCAACGGCTCGTCGCAGGTCTGGACGGAAAACGCGTTGTCGCGACCGAGATCCTCATGGACACTCCCAGGGTAAAGGATCTGATCAAGAAAGCAGAGATCCCTACCCTTAAAGATGCGATGGAGCAAGGCATCCAGGAAGGAAGCCAGACCTTTGATCAGGCCCTCTTCCTCCTCTATAAGGAGGGAAAAATCAGCCTTGAGCAAGCCTTAATTAACGCGGATAGCGCCAATAACCTCCGGCTAAAGATCAAACTGGAGGGATTGAAGGGCGACGATGTAATCGACAAGCTCTTAGACAAAGCGCAGCAGAAAAAGGGATTTCAGATCAAAAGCGTGTAGGAAACGACCGATAGTAAAGTTCAAAAACTAGAGACTTTCCAATAGCTTTTCCAGCCCCCTCTTCTCAAGCCGATCCCACCTTGACGGCACCCCCGGCGTGGATTAAGATACCCTTCTTTCAAGAGCTATAGGCTTCAACGGCCCAGGCTGCCTTTATGAGGGCAGATCATACCGATGGTACCCTATAATGAGGTATCTTTCATGACTCTTACAGCTAATTATGCTCATCCTCTAAGGACCATCGGCCAAGATCTCGAGGCGCTCCATGTCGAGTCCTTCGAGATGGAGCGGCAGGGCGATGAATACCTCATCCGAAGTAC
>JAUXIP010000272.1 GCA_030620935.1 Deltaproteobacteria bacterium
ACAAAAGGAGGAAACAAGCCATGTCTCAGATACGTCATTTAGCGATCAGGACTGAGAATCCCGAAAAGTTGGCTGCGTTTTACATCGATGTCTTTGGTCTTAAAGTTCTTCACCGAGGATCCCGTCCGGAGCATTCCGGGGGGAAGACGGTTCATCTGACCGACGGATACTTTGAGCTGGCCATCTTGGACAACTCGTCGCAACAGAGTCCGAGCGGTCTCTACCATTTCGGCATTCTGGTCGATGATATGGATGAGACTTTGGACCGTATTAAGAAGCATCAACCGGATAAACCGGCCCGGAAGAGGCCGCAGGGGACTCCGTTTGCAGAGTTGCGGGTATCTGACCCAGAGGGAAACCTTATAGATCTTTCGGCCCATGGATTTTTGGATTACCAGCCCTCGAAAAAGGAATAATCGAAATTTCACTCAGAAGGCGAAGAAGAAAGCAAAGAGACAGGAAAATGGCAAAGGTCAAATTGACGATGGCGCTTTCCCACTACGACCGCCACGTTCCTTTTTTTGACGGTTCGGTCTCACCGGATGGTCTGGATCTCACGCCTTTATATGTCGGCCAATCCAACCCGGGAACCCACGGCATCGACCGTCATGAGCGGATGATACAGAAAGGGGAGTTCGACGTGTGCGAGCTTTCGCTGTCTTCGTACCTTATGGCGAAAAGTCGGCGCTTACCCTTTACCGCTATTCCGATTTTTCCGCGCCGGCTTTTTAGTCTGTCGCAAATGTGGGTGAATGTCGATGCGGGGATCCGAACTCCCAAAGACTTAGTCGGGCGGAAAGTGGGACTCAGTACTTTTCAGACCACCCTTTCGGTGCTGGCGAAGGGGGACTTACAGTCCGAGTATGCCGTTCCGTGGCGTGAAATTAAGTGGTATGTTTCCAAAAAGGAAACGGTGCCTTTTAAACCCCAGGAGGGTGTTTTTATCCATCTGGTCCCTTCGGGTAAGAAAACAGGATCTATGCTGGAAAAGGGAGAGATCGACGCTTTGATGATGCCCCATCCGCCGCAGGCGGTGGTGCGCGGCTCGGGGAAGATCAGACGGCTCTTCGCGGACCCCAAGCAGGAGGAACTCCAATACTTTCGAAAAAACGGTTTCTACCCGATCATGCATGTGGTTGCCTTCAAGGACGAGATCCTAAAGCAACATCCCTGGGCAGCTCGAAGCATCATGGAAGCGTTCGAGCAGGCGAAGGAGGTTTGTAAACATTATTACGACGATCCGAACTGGTCTCGCCTCGTTTGGGGCCGCCACCTCTTTGAGGAAGAGAGGGCCCTTTTGGGCGATGATCCCTGGCCCCACGGTGTTAAGCGGAATCGCGTGAACCTCGAGCGATTCATGGGATATTCCCTGGATCAGGGCTTGATCGAGAAAAAGATAGAAGTGGAACATCTCTTCGCCTCCAACACGCTGGATACTTAGGAATCAAACTCATGCCAAGAGTCGTGAAGTGTCCTACCTGTCGGGCCGCTGTGATCTGGGAAGATAACCCGCATCGCCCTTTCTGTTCCGAACGTTGTCGTCTGATCGATCTGGGAGCTTGGGCGGAAGGGAAGTATCGAATTCCCGGTGAGGGCCTGAGACAAGAGTCTGAAGAAGACGGAAATGACAAGGAGGGCTCTCGCTAGCCGGGCACAATCCCATGAGTATTCATCCGACCGCTATCATCGACTCTCGCGCGAAGATCCACACGGAAGCTGAGATCGGTCCCTTTGTAGTGATTGAAGGGGAGGTCAGCATTGGGCGCGGCACTCGGATTATGGCTCATTCCTACATCACTGGCTGGACCGAGATCGGGGAAAACAACGAAATCCACGCCGGAGTGGTTCTGGGTGATGCTCCGCAAGACAAGAATTATCAGGGAGAAAAAAGCTACCTCAAGGTTGGAGACCACAACATTTTTCGTGAATACGTTCAAATCCATCGGGGCACGGCTCCGGGATCGGCCACGGTCATCGGAAACCATAATTTTTTAATGGTAGGCTCTCACGCCGGACACAACTGTCAGCTCAAAGACCATATCGTCCTTGCCAACGGAGCCCTTCTGGGCGGATATGTCGAAGTAGGGGACCAGGCCTTTATTTCCGGTCATTGCGTTGTGCATCAGTTCGTTCGCGTCGGAGCACTTTCCCTCATGCGCGGTCTCAGTGGCACGAGTCGGGATGTTCCTCCCTTTTCCATTGTCGACTGGCAGCATACAGTGCGTGGAGTGAACGTCGAAGGGCTCAAGCGAGCTGGTTTTGATGACCGAAGGATCCGGGAACTCAAAGCGGCCTTTCGGGTCTTATTTCGAAAAGGGAAAAACCTGTCTCGGGCAATCCAAGAACTCGAAGGAGATGGGCGACCTTCTTCCGACGTCGCCCATCTCCTGGAGTTTATAAAATCTTCAAGCCGAGGGGTCTGCTGCGGGGCCTAGGGTTGTCGGACAGCGGGAGCGGAACCGTTTTCGTGTTGTGGAGAATCGACAGGCGGAGGAGGCCCTATAAATACAACACGTTCCTCGCCTTTGAGGTGACGCGGGGTGATGATGTAATTGCCGCTCACGGCCGGGTAGATAATCTGATCGGCTACCTCTGCTTGACCGGCGCTAAGCAAAAATCCAAGCCCGCCTGTTACCAGACCTAAACCGGCATAGGTAACCTTCAAGGGGCTATAAAGGAGGCTTGCAACAACAGACCCCATTCCATAGCCCAAATCCTCTCTCGCCGATTGCTCTCCTGCTTGGGTTGTGGATCCATTTTGTTGAAGGGACGGTTCTGCGGCGTTGATAGTCGGAGAAGATAGAATCAAGAATGAGGCAAGAGCAAGATATACCTTCATCGAAGGTAAACTACCATAATGATCCGCCTTAGTCAAAAAAATCCGTATGGCTTTGATCGAAGACCTTACAGCTAACCCCGATCCGACATTAGATGGGTCGAAGAAATCAGCCCTGCGGAGTACCAGACCTCGGCGAAGAGTAATTTGCGTCATGCAGTCTGGAACTCACTGTCAGTGAAGTTACGGAACGACCACCCATTTGTCTGAAATATATGCAACATGCACTCCAGCGTCGCACGCAACTTGGTTTTTTTGTCGGATCGGGGCTAATCCTTATAATGTCTTAAGAAGTTGATAAAGGGATGGACGAAAGGAGAATTCTTTCGGTTTTTGTGCACAGCGATATAGATCATGCGCTTAAACTCGATCTCAGGAACTTTTAGCGGCCGCAATTGTTCTGTCTGAATCTCTGAAGCTACAAAGGCCTTCGACAAGAAGCCCAAACCAAGGCCACTCGCCACGGCCTTTTTTATCGTCTCTCTGGCGCCAAAGTTAGCGTTAACTTCCAAGGCGACTGTGAACGGGAGTCCTTTATCGGCGAATCTCTCTTCCACTCTATCGCGTATGAAGGTGCCCTTTTCATGCATGATCAATGGCTCTCCAGCAAGATGCTCCAATGATACGGAGCGTTTTTTAGTAAGCGGGTGATTCGGGGATGCGACCACCACGATTTCATCGTGACGGTAAGGCTCCACGGCAATGGCGTCGGCGTGGGGCGGAATACCCAAGATGGCGAGATCCAGGCTTCCTTCTAAGAGGTTTTTCTCTAAACTCCCGCTCCTCTGGATCGTCAGGGTTACCTCCACTCCAGGATGCGCCTGCTTAAATGCTTGGACGGCTCCTGGAAGAAAGGTGGCGCCCGCAGTGGCCGAGCCGCCGACCGAAAGGCTCCCTTTCTTTAACCCCTTGATTCCATCGATCGCTTCCTTGATCTCATCCGCTCTTGCCAGGATCTCCTCTGCACGACTAAAAACCTCTTCTCCTGCCCTTGTTAGATGCATGTTCTTACCTAGCCTATCAAACAACATGGCGCCCAACTCCTGCTGAAATCCTTGAATGGACAGAGAGACGGAAGGCTGGCGGACATGCAGAATTTCAGCAGCACGGCTGAAATTCTTGAGTCTGGCGACCGTAGCAAATACCTTGAGCTGGTAGAGAGTCATAAAGCGAAAAGGAGAAGTGCTCTTGCTCTTTTTGCGAGTCGTACCATACCATTACAGGGCGCGAGATTCCAATCTATAATACATAAGGCTATCAGTATCTATGAAATAAGGAAAATCATAGGCGTCCCATCCTATATCATTAGGACCATCCCGGGCGAAAGCCATGCTAT
>JAUXIP010000012.1 GCA_030620935.1 Deltaproteobacteria bacterium
CTTTGAAGAGATCATGAAAATGGCCGAGCAGGAATTGAAGAAACCGAGAAGCGGCGAGCAAGACGAAAAGGCCTTGGAAGCGGAAGCGGGCTTGGAGGATCTCAAGTCGGATCTTACGGCCATCCTGCAGCAACCGCTTCCGGCGCTCACGGAGGAACAGGTCAAGCAGTTGCGGGATCTGTCTTATCGACAGGGTATTTTGAAAGAACGAACCGACGAGCTCCATGAGAAGCTAAACGCGCTTTTCCAGCTCTTTCCGTCGCTCGATCCGAAAATCACCCAAAACATCCAAGAGGCGGGGACCTCGATGGAACAGGCGCATGATCGTCTTAGCGATCTCGACGGAAAAGAAGCCGTGCCGCCGGAGCGTCAGGCCTTGGAGCGCCTCTCGCAGTCGCAACAGCAAATGCAGAGTTCGTTGCAGCAGCTCGCGCAGCGGGGACAGCTCGGCCACTTGCCGGTTACCTTTCTCTTCCGCCGGGGTCGGTTTCTCCCTTCAGGGCAACTGGTTCCCCTATCCGGGATGCCAAACTTCCCGCAGTTTGACGTCGCCGGAGGCATGACCGGATTGGATATGGAAAAATTCCAGATCCCGGGAAAAGAAGACTATAAGGCGCCGAGTAGTTTCCGGGAAGAGATCATGGATTCCTTGAAACAAGGGGTTCCGCCGGAGCTCAAAGACCAGATTGAAAGCTACTTTAAGAATTTATCCGAGTAAGATTCCGTAGACGCACAAGAGATTCCGTCGTTAAATTTTGTTTCTCTTATTAACGCTTCCTACTCCCTACCTCTCAGCCCAAACCGATCTTTTCGAAGAGGCGGAAGAACACTTGGAGGCATGGCGTCTGTCTCGGGCCGAAGAGACGGCTGCCCGACTCCTCCGAGAAAATCCCGAATCTCTTGCGGCTCTCGACCTGAATGCCAGGGTCAAATTCTATCAGGGCCGGTACGAAGAAGCCTTGAAATTTTTGCAACAGGGACTTGCCATCGAAGCTACGAACAAGCTGCGACACGCCTTCAGTCTATTCACGCAGCGAACCCGCGATACCGTCAAGCAGCTAAAGTCATATGAAAGCGCCCATTTCATCCTTTACCTGGATGAAGGAAGGGATGGAATCCTGGTGCCTTACGTCCTGGACGCCATGGAAAAAACTTATCAGGCCATCGGGTCGGCACTGGGTTATTACCCCCAGACAAAGGTCCGCATAGAGATAGCTCCGGATGTCCCTTCATTCAATGCGATCTCCACCCTCTCTCTCAGGGACATTGAGGAAACCGGCGCGGTGGGAATCTGCAAATTCAACAAGATCATGACGATTTCTCCTCGCGCCCTCATTCGAGGTTACCGCTGGCTCGACTCTCTCAGCCACGAATACTTACACTACGCGATTGTCGGGCTGACCGACAACAAGGCGCCCATCTGGCTCCATGAGGGCATGGCGCGCTTTTATGAAACCCGCTGGCGCGATGCGGGCTCGCCCAAAGAAAAGGAAGACTACCTTACCCCTCCCAACGAAACTCTTTTGGCGCAGGCCTTGGACAAAGACGGCTTTGTCGGCTTCAAAAACATGGAGCCTTCCCTGATCCATCTCGACACGCCGGAGCAGGTGCAATTGGCCTATGCCGAAGCATCCTCGGCAATCGATTTCGTGACTGACCGCAAAGGGTCGCAGGGCATCCAGGAACTGCTTTCCGAGGTGGCGAAGAGACCGACGCCGGAGGCCATTGAAAAGGTCCTAGGCATCTCCTTCGAGACTTTTGAGACCGAATGGAAGGATTTCCTTAAGAGAAAACAACTCAAGGAGATTGAAGGAAGCCGGGTGCGCAAATTGAAAGTCAAAGGAAGCGGCAAAGGAGACGAGGAGACAGTAGAGCTGAAGGAGATCCAGTCCGTAGTCGCCCGCAATCGGACTCAGCTGGCGGACCGCCTTCAAGAGAGAGGAAAAATAAAGGCGGCGGTGATCGAATATCGGCGCGCCTTGCGGGTCAGTCCCCATTCCACTATTATTCTTCAGAAGCTGGCGCGTCTCCTCAACCGGATGCAGAGATACGACGAAGCGCTCCCTATCCTGAAAAAGGTTCAAACGCTGGACCCGGATCATGTCGATACCTATGTTCAGTTGGGGCGCCTCTACCATGCCGAAAAAAACTATGCCGAAGCCAGAGCCGCGCTCGAGGAGGCCGTCCAGATCAATCCTTACAATCCGGCTATCCACAACCTCCTTTCCAAGATCTATGCCGCATTGGGGGAACATGAGCAGGCTGAAAACTCTCGCGCGACCCTACGGAGACTCATGACTTCCCCATAAAGAGGTCAAAAATTGGAGCCTAACGAAATCAGAGAACAAGAGATCGCTGCAATCGAAGAACTTGCGGCCAAAAGAGACGCGATGCTGGGCGAGATCCGCAAGGTGATCGTTGGCCAGGACAGGGTAGTCGAGGAAGTGTTGATTGCGCTGTTCGGCAAGGGGCACTGTCTCCTGGTAGGCGTCCCCGGCCTGGCGAAGACCCTCCTGATCAGCACCCTGGCGGAAATCCTCCACCTGGATTTCAATCGCATTCAGTTCACCCCTGACCTCATGCCCTCGGACATCACCGGCACGGACATCCTGGAGGAAGATGCAGCCACGGGAAAAAGGACATTTCGATTTCTCAAAGGGCCGATCTTCACCAACATTCTCCTCGCCGACGAGATCAACCGCACTCCCCCTAAAACCCAAGCTGCCCTGCTCCAGGCGATGCAGGAATACAAGGTGACCGCCGGCGGAACGACCTATCCGTTGGATCTCCCGTTTTTCGTTCTGGCGACTCAGAACCCGATCGAGCAAGAAGGAACCTATCCCTTGCCCGAGGCCCAGCTCGACCGATTCATGCTCAACATAGAGATCAAATATCCCGATTTTGAAGACGAGGTCCAGATCGTCCACCAGACGACCTCCGTGCGCAGACCTTCTCCCAAGAAGGTTATGGAAGGGGCCGCCATTTTGCTCTGTCAGGAGCTGGTCCGTAAGGTGCCGGCATCGCCCTTCGTCATTTCCTACGCCGTATCCCTGAGTCAAAAATCGCGACCGCAGAGTCCCGAGTCGCCGCAATTCATCAAGGACTACGTCGAATGGGGGGCCGGACCGAGGGCGTCTCAATACCTGATCCTCGGCGCAAAGGCCAGAACTATCCTCCAAGGACGCTATGCGGTTTCAGTCGAGGATATTCAGGCCCTGGCGCCTTCGGTCCTGCGCCACCGGATCATTCTCAACTTCAAGGCCCAGGCCGACGGTCTTTCGTCGCTCGACATCATCTCCCGCCTGCTGACCGAGGTGAAACCTTCGGAGGACGGCAAGAAGCCCAAATAGCGTGAGAACGGGCCTAGAATTTTCCTGTCAAGGGACAACCAGGATACCGACATGGCCGACGGAGAAAAAAACTATTTCGACCCTGTCGTCTTAGCCCGGCTTTCCAATCTTTACCTGAGAGCGCGCTGGGTAGTCGACGGGATCATGTCCGGCATCCACCGCAGCCGCTCCAAGGGATTCAGCGTAGAGTTCGAGGAGCACCGGGAATACTCTCCGGGGGATGAGATCCGCCGCATCGACTGGAAGGCCCTGGGAAAATTCGACAGGTATTTCATCAAAGAATACGAAGATGAAACCAACCTGAGAGCCTACCTCTTATTCGACGTCAGCGCCTCTATGGACTACGCATCCGACGGCGTGACCAAATTCGACTACGGCTGCATCCTCACCGCCTCTCTCGCTTACCTCATCCTGAGACAGCAAGACGCCGCAGGATTGGTGACCTTTTCCAATCGCATCGAATCGTTCACCCCTCCCAAGGCGAAAAGGGGCTATTTGATGGAGATCCTGCATGCCCTCGAGGAGCGCAAGCCGTCCGGACAAACGAATGTCGGAAGCATCCTCCAGGAAATCGCAGGCAAAGTAAGGCGACGGGGGCTAGTCATCCTGGTTTCGGACCTCTTGGACGACCCCGACGAAATTCTCAAAGGGCTACGTCTCTTCCGCTTCAAAGGCAATGACGTCATCGTCTTTCACCTCCTGGATGCTGCCGAAATAGATCTACCGTTCGACGGCAACATCCTGTTTGAGGACACGGAAGCTCTCGATCTCAAAGTCAGCGCCGACCCCCAGGCCATCCGCAAGGTCTATAGAAAAGTCGTCCATGACTTTACCGAACGACTGCGCAAAGAGTGTCATGAGAACTCCATCGACTATCAACTGATCCCAACCACCACACCCCTCGATCATGCCCTGGTGAGCTATCTCAGTTGGAGGAGATGACCGCCGCATGTCGCTCTTTTTTCTCCACCCGATCTACCTCTACGGCCTGATCGCCGCCTCCCTCCCTCTGCTGATCCATCTCTTAAACCGTCGCAGGCTTCAAAGGATACGCTTCCCGGCGGTGCGCTTCGTTCTTCTTTCCCAACGCCGCATCTCGCGCTCGTACCGCGTGCGTCATTGGCTTCTGCTGGCCCTGAGAACTCTTGCGGTCATTCTTCTGGTCCTGCTTATGGCCAATCCGATATTTCAGACCGGAGTAGGACTCTTTGCTGGAGGAGCCCCTTCATCTCTGGTCGTCATTTTGGACAACTCTCTAAGCATGGCGTGGAGCCGGGCCGGGGCCGGCTTCGATAAAGCCAAAGAAGCAGCGCGCCAGTTGGTCTCTTCGCTCAAGGACAGCGACCGGGCCGCCGTGATCACAACAGACAGGCGGGGAACAACCAAGACCCGTCTCCAAGGTCAGAGAGAAGTTCTTCTTAGGGAACTGAATCGGATCAACATCTCAGGAGGAACAGCCGACTTTTCTTCAGCCCTGAGGAAAGCCTATGAGCTTTTGAAAGAGCCTGCCGCCCAAAAGGAGATATGGCTGATCACGGATATGGCATTGACCGGTTGGGAGCGCTTTAACTTGTCGGAGCTGGGACAATACGATTCTTCAGTCCCCTTGAAGATCATCCGAGTCGGCACAACGGTGGAGCCTCTGAACGCCACGATTAAAGAGATAAGGATGCGGGGCCGAGAGGTGGCGGTCGGACTGCCCATTCACCTGGAGGCCTTGGTCGTCAATTTTACCGATAACGAGATAGAAGATCTCCTCGTGCAATTGATGTTGGACAAGCAGCCTAAAGAGCAAAAACTGGTGACCCTGCCACCTAAGGGAGAGATGTGGGTAAGTTTTCAATTCAACGTGGGCGAGGCAGGAGACCGCGACGGCTCTGTAACGCTTAAGAAAGAGGGCCTTGTCGGGAACCTGGTGGGCTATTTCACGCTCCATGCGCGGGAAAAGGTCAAGGTTTTGGTTGTGGACGGAGATCTGCGAACGTCGTTGGTTCAAAGCGAAACTTTCTTTCTGACTCGTGCCCTAAACCCTTCCGGGGAACAGGACTCTTCGCTCTTTCTCCCCACGGTGGTCATTCCGGAAGGGCTGAACTCCGTTTCTCTGGACTCCTATGATGCCATCATTTTATGCAACGTCTCCGCCCTCTCCGACACCTTTCTTCCTAGGTTGAGAACGTATCTCAGCCAAGGGAAAGGCATGCTCTTCTTTGCCGGAGACCGCATCCGGACGGACCATTACAATCTCAAACTCTTCGACACCTCTCCACCGATCCTCCCGACCCGCCTCGGAGACAAAAGGATACTTTCCGAATCTGGAGGGGAAAAAATCGGTAAGATCGATGTCACGCATCCAGCCCTGCAAGGCTTTGCCGACCAGCTCCTGAAGGACTCGCTTCAAACCGCCCATTTTCGCGGCTATGTTCGTGCCGATCTTCCCGGTCAGACGGCCCTCATTACTCTGGCCAACGGGGACCCGGTTTTACTGGAAAGAAAAATGAGGACGGGACGAGCTCTCTTTTTCATGACCGCCGCAGACCGCGACTGGAGCGACCTGCCGTTAAAGACCGCCTACCTGCCGCTCGTGCAATCTATGGTCGACTACATCTCGGCAGGTGGAAGGGGCACGATGGATACGGGCATCCAGGTGGGGCAGACAAAAGATTTTTCCTTCCCGGCCGCTTATGTGGGAAGAAGTCTCAGAATCGCAAAGCCGGACCAGAAGGAAAGAGAGATCATCTTTGTTCCGGACGCGGAACGGGCGTCAGTCTCGTTTCAAGAGAACGATCTCCCCGGCATTTACCAACTTTCCCTGCCCGCATCGCTCGAGGTTCCGGCGAATGCCGCACGGCTCTATCCGGTCAATTCCCCGTTTCTCGAATCCCGTCTCGACTCCATCGGCGAAGAGGAGATCCGGGCAAAACTCAAACCCATCCGCACGGAAATCATCACCATCGAGTCTCTGGAAAAGGGCGGGAAGCGGATGGACCTGTCTCTTCCCTTGCTGGTCCTTCTCATTGTAACCTTGGCCGTGGAGGGATGGATGGGACAGCGTTTGTATGAATAGAAGAAAATTCATTCGCATCTTCTCGTACGGTCTACTGGGAGCAGCCTGCTGGCTGCCCCGAAGACTCGAGGCCGGCCACGCAAGAGGAAGCAGGCGCGCCACCGGGTTCGTCTTCGCCCAGCTCCGCTACCGCGGGGGAGACTGGGATCCACATCCCCTGGCCGTCACTCCTCTCATGGAAGAGTTGATGCAGCGCACCAGCATTGAAGCGGCCTTGCTACGCCATGAAGTCAGCCTCACGGACCCCGATCTATTTTCTTATCCGTTCCTTTACATGGCCGGAAAATACGACTTCGAGCCCTTCACGCAGGAAGAGATCGAGATCCTGAGACGGTTTCTCTCTTATGGAGGTTTTCTCTTGGCTGACGACGCACTGGGCCAGCCGGGCTACGGCTTCGACAAGAGCCTTCGCCGAGAAATAAAAAAACTCTTTCCGGAGCAAGAGCTGAAGCGCCTGCCCTCTGGACACGCGGCTATGCGAAGCTACTATCTCCTGAGAAGGATCGGCGGCATGAGGATGGTCCAACACTATCTCGAAGGCATCAATCTGGGAAGCGCAACACCGTTGATCTATTGCCAAAACAGCTTGGGCGGCGCCTGGGAGAGAGATCAAGTGGGGAACTGGATCAATCCCTGCACTCCAGGTGGGGAGGAGCAAAGAAGAGACGCCTTTCACCTCGGTATCAACCTCATTCTTTACTCGATGACGGAAAATTATAAAGAAGACCTGATCCACGTCCCCTTTATCCGAAGGAGACTCACCAGGTAAAACATGGAAAAACTCTTTTTTACCGGCGCAGTTCCCTCGTGGGCCATTGTGATCATTGCCCTGGGACTGTCAGCCCTCCTGTTCTACCAGTTTCGCGGCTTCCGGGAGCGTCTGAGCCCTCTCCAGAGCGGGGTGTTAGTTTCTCTTCGAGGGTTGGTCTATGCCGCGCTGATCTTTTTTCTCTTGAGCCCCAGTTGGTTCGAGGAACGGGTGACGAAACTCCGCAGGCCTCTCATGCTCCTCCTCGATACCTCTCAGAGCATGGCCTTTCCGTCGGATCCCGCGTCGCCCGGCGAAGGCCAAGATCAGAAGAAAAGCCGGGTTGATCTGGTTAAAGAAAAGCTCTTGGAAAAACTCCCGGAGGAAAAAGAGACTTTGATCGAGCGACTGGCAAGAGATTATGACCTCCAATTATTTCAATTCGGGACGAGTTTGGAACCCACGACTCCTGGAGCTCTTTCCGATCTCGCAGCACGGGACAGGGGCACCCGACTCCTCGAGAGCTTGCGGGAAGCGGAACAGAAGGCCGGTTCTCCGGCCGCGATCCTTCTCTTCAGCGATGGGATAGCCAACGGCAAGACAACAACCCTGGAGGCGTCGGCCTCATTCTCCGTGCCGATCTTTACGGTCGGCGTGGGCAAGAGCCAGGGCTACATGGATCTCAACATCGCTGATCTCAGCGTTCCTGAATTTGCCTTTCGCGGAAGAGAGATCAAAGTCGATTTGACTATCCAAGCCTACGGACTCGCCGGCAAAAACATCCCGCTTTATTTCAACCGGGGGAGCCGCCTCATCTCCACCCGTACTCTCACCATTAACGGCGATCCTTTTGAGCAACAGGTGACCTTGACCTACACTCCTAAGGAGATCGGCCCGCATAGCTTTACCCTGAGTTTGCCTCACCAAGTCGGAGAGCAAATCACCCAAAACAACCAAAGAGAATTCAAGATCGATGTCCAACGCGATAAGATCAGAATCCTAACCCTCTCCGGCTCTCCCTCTTGGAACTATCGTTTTCTCCGCATGGCTCTCAAGCAAGATCCGTTTATCGATCTGGTCTCCTTTGTCTTTCTCCGCACCCCCACCGATTCAGTGGACGTCCCGGAAAGCCGGCTCAGCCTGATCCCCTTCCCGATCGACGAGATTTTTCTGGAAGAACTGAAAAACTTCGACCTCCTCATCTTCGATAATTTCTCTCACCGTTTCTACTTCAACGTGCTCTATCTGGAAAAAGTCAAGGACTTCATTCGAGAAGGGGGCGGATTCGCGATGTTGGGCGGAACTCGCTCCTTCGACAGTGGAGGCTATGGTAAAAGCCCTCTGCGTGAGGTTCTGCCCGTCGAGCTCGGAGGCAAAAACGGCTACCAGACAGGAGTTAGCCTGCGCGGAACACTGACAGGCCCGGGCCGGGCCCATCCGATCACTCGCCTTCTTTCCGACCCGCGAGCCAACGAAGAGCTGTGGAAAAAGATGCCCGCTCTTACGAGCTTCAACCGAGTTTCCCAGTCCAAAGGTGAAACGCTGCTCACGGCGGCATCGGAGGGGGCCGGCGGCGGATCTCCCCTATTGACCGTGGGCAGGTTCGGAAAAGGGCGCACCTTGGCCCTGATGAGCGATGATTTCTGGCGCTGGAACTTCATCACCGTCGGAAAAAACGAGAGCCCGCAAAATCACCTGAAACTGATCCGTCAGGCGGTGCGCTGGCTGGCCCAAGAGCCTTCGTTCGAACAGGTGAAAATACGACCTGTCGGTGGCTCCAGGGGGCCCGGAGAAAAGATGGACTTTCAGGTTCAGGTCTTGAAGGACGATTTCACGCCCGCTGCTGATGCTACGCTCAGGCTTCGGGTCATTGGCCCTGATGGGGAAGAAATCCCCATCGAGGCAAGTCCAAAAACGGAAGAGGGAGAATACACTGCAGCATTTACTCCCACTAAAGAAGGTTCGTATCGGCTGGAGGCCGAAGCCCATCTGGCCGGCAGGACCTTGGGGAAACACCGAAAAAACTTTCTGGTAACCTTTCCCTATCGGGAGACAGAGGATGGAAGACCTCGATTCGACCTTTTAAAAAAGATCGCCGAGTTGAGTCAGGGAGAGTTTATTCCTATCTCCGAATGGAACGAGAAGAGCATGGAGCGGATTCAGGGAAAACTCGAAAGCCTCACCCCGTCTGAGATCATCGAGAGACGCCAGATTCCGTTGTGGAGCATTATTTGGATTTTCCTCTTTCTTTTGATCCTGCTAAGCAGCGAGTGGTGGCTGCGCCGGAGATGGGGAATGACTTAACTGACGACCGGAGAATAAAGGAGAGAGCATGAAGGCTATTCGCGTGCACGAGTACGGAGGTCCCGAAGTCCTCAAGTATGAAGAGACGCCTGTGCCTCAGCCGGGCGCAGGAGAGGCCCGGATCAAAATAGAGGCCATAGGCTTAAATTACGTCGATATCTATCAGCGTGCAGGACTCTATCCGCTAAAGCCTCCGTTAACGCTGGGAATGGAGGGTGCGGGTGTCGTGGATGCGGTCGGGCCCGACGTCACGGACGTCAAAAAGGACGACCGTGTGGCCTACGCGATGGAGCTGGGATCTTATGCGGAGTATGCGGTCGTACCCGCGTGGAAGCTGGCACCGCTTCCACGAGAGCTTGATGCTCGGTCGGCCGCAGCAACGATGCTTCAAGGCACGACGGCCCATTATTTGACCCGGAGCGCCTATGCACTCAAGAAAGGAGAATGGGCGCTGATCCATGCGGCCGCAGGCGGCGTCGGCTTGCTTCTCGTCCAGATGGCCAAGCGTTTGGGCGCGACGGTCTTGGGAACAGTCTCAACCGAAGAAAAAGCCCGGCTGGCCATGGAGGCAGGCGCGGACAAGATCATTCTTTATACCCGGCAGGATTTTGTCGCAGAGGTCACAAAGCTGACCAAGGGCGCCGGCGTACACGTCGTCTATGATTCCGTGGGTAAGACCACATTCGAGGGGGGCCTAGACTGTCTGCGTCCCCGGGGATATATGGTTCTTTTTGGACAATCCAGCGGTCCGGTCCCGCCGTTTAGCCTTTGGACGCTGGGTCTTAGAGGCTCACTCTACATAACGAGACCAACTCTGCTACATTATATGAGCGACCGAAAGGAGCTGCTCGACCGGACCAGCGATCTCTTCAATTGGATAACTAAAGGTGAGTTGAAGCTCCGCATCGACAAAACTTTTCCACTGGCAGAAGCAGCCGAAGCGCACCGGCAGTTGGAGGGCCGCAAGACAACCGGCAAGGTCCTGCTTATTCCCTAGCCGGCTGCTGAAACATCCTCATCTGTTTTGTTGCGCTTAATTGCTCTTGAATGAGCGGTGAGCGAAGATCTCGCCTTTATACCCCAGTCAGAAGTAATTCAACTTAGTCAAGAACGTTATATATTATAGCTCACCTGGGTTATAGATCCCCAAACTTACATGCTGGACGTTCTGTGGCACGGGATAAACAAGCGATCGCTATCATTGCCTCGATTGTCTATCTCCCCTTCCAGAATATCTCTCTGAACTCTTTTTCATACTTTGCGACTTTTTGAACATATCTGAGGGAACGTAACGAATTTTAAGCTGCGATTGCTCAAGCTTGGGCGAAGATCCACCAAGAACCATTTCTTCGGATTAAGCTTAACACTCGTCAGGTTACCGCCCTTGAAGGATGGCCTCACCGCTGTAGCGCCGGATTTTATCTACCCGGATTAGGACTCCATACCCTTTGCGGTCCGGGTCTTTATCCAGCTCATCTTTAATCGTTCGTTCCATGATTCGCTGCCGCATCTCTCCTTCTTTATAAAGCGTCGCCTGACCGTAGAATCGCCAACCTACTCGAGCCTCAGGATCGAAATAGAGCATGACAACGTTCGGGTTCTCTTCAATATGATCGGCACCCGACTGGCGAGAGCGTTCCCAAAATGCCAGGTGTTCATCGTCCCAGACATAGGTACTGCCGCGAAAACTGATACTGGGTACACCCGCTTTTGAGACAGTAGCCCAAACACAATACTTTTTGTCTTTGAACGCATTGTTGATTCGTACGTTCATGTCATCCGTGAATTTTATCATCGTCTCCTCCTTGCCTTAGACAAAGCTTTTCTAAGATCCACCTCCTTTAACTCAAATCCTACACCGCTGGCAAGTGCTAATTTGGCTCTCTGGCAAATAGTGTGAAGAAAATAATACTGAACAATAGTTTTGACATTAGTCTTAGAGGCAGAGAGAGCACACTTCGGGACCCAATTTTTAACGATGAGGCGATTCGGAATTTGGATCACTCACAAAAAAGCTCAGGGCCAGAATCCCCAAGAAAAGAGTCCCAGCCAGAGCCTGCCAAGCGGTCGAGTAAGAGCGGGACACGTCCACAATATAGCCGAAGAGCGGTGTGCCCAGCGTCGCTGCCGCAGCGTTTACCGTATTCATGATTCCCAGCGCCGCGCCCGTCATGGCCAGGTAAAAGGCGGAGATGAAGAGTCCGATCTGCACACGACTAAGTTCAAGGTCGTCCTGATAGAACGGCGCCAGCGTATTGATACTATACTGTGCCGTTGCGCCGACGATATGCGAGACGCTGATCAGAGCCAGGATCGTCCAGCGAATGTGTTCACGCTCGGTAACCGGATAGGCTGTCATTGTCTTCCGATAAGCCGCAGAATTCTAAGAAATGATCGGTCTCAACCAGCAGATGCGTGTTTCAAGCAAGTTTAGGCAGTTACATTCCGTAGAGCATCGCGTATACCATCACGCCGGTAATCGATACATAAAGCCACATGGGCAGTGTCCAGCGCGCGATCCGTCTGTGCCGGTCGAAGTTTCCCTTGAGGGCGCGAGTTAAAGTGATCAAAACCAACGGCACAATCGTCACGGCCAAGGTGGTGTGGGAGATAAGAATCGCGAAGTAGAGGGTACGAATCCAGCCCTGACCGGTAAAAGAAACGGAGCCGACCTGGTAGTGGTAGATGAGATAGGAAATCAGGAAAAGGCTGGAACTCGCGAAGGCTGATAACATGCAGGCCTTATGCGCGCTGACATGTTTTTTCTTGATAAAAAAATAACCGACAATAAGGAAAACGGCGCTAAGCGAGTTGAGCGCGGCGTTGAGGGTCGGCAGGTACGAAGTTGGTATCAAGTCGGAAAGATATCAGGTAGTAACATTAATATAAGAAAGACACACAACACGAACGGCGTAAGGGCGATAATCCCCAGGGTAAGGCGCTCGAATTTGAGATGCATAAAATAGAGCGCGACCAACGCGGCTTTGGAAATCGCCATGGCTACAAGAAGAATAACAATGGCTGCCCTCGCGATGGGCATGTAGATGACCGCTATCTCCAGAATTGTAAGAGCCACAAGCCACCAGAAAACCCCGAGGTAGTTAGGTTCGGCATGGGCCGTCGTCGTCATCGTCAATCTCCTATATCAAATAGACAAACGTGAAAATCAAAATCCAGACAAGATCCACGAAGTGCCAATAAAGCCCCGCGATCTCTACATGCTTGGCTTCATATCGCCCGCGCAAACACGCAACCAAGACGCACGAATTGTAAATAACGCCCCCGGTCACATGCATCCCGTGGAAACCCGTGAGAACGAAAAATGTGGCGGCAAAAAGATGAGTGCTGAAAGAGAGGCCCACTTCGGGCAGTCTTTCGGTAATCAAATGGGTCCACTCGTAGGCCTGGCATCCCAAGAATACAAGCCCTCCGAGAATAGTGAGGAGCAGAAATTTCCGGAGCCCTTTCATGTCACCCTTCTGAATCGCTGACAGACCGAGCACCATGGTGACACTGGTGCAGATTAACAGAAATGTCATGAATGCCGTCAGCGAAATACCCAAAACTTCGGAGGGCACCGGCCACTCGGAACTTGCGTGACGTAGAAGTCCATAACCGACGATAAGTGCCCCGAACGACATGGCATCTCCCGCCAAAAAGACCCACATGCCGAGCTTGCCCCAGCTCTCCGGAGTCAGCGGGGACTCTGCGGGTTCAACCAAAGGATGGGCAACAGCCACTTCACTCATCTTCCACTCTCCTTATGTGTCCATGCCAAGCTCAGGAAAGGGGCCCTTTTCCCCACCCCCTCGCTTTTCCGCGCGGCACATTTGTAAGCATAAAAAAGCCAGCCCCCGATCGAGCCTAGCACGGCGTAGGGCATCGCCATCAAAAATAAAATGCTCCAGTTAAAGGCATTGGCCACCGGATCATTTTGTGCCGCTCCGGTCAAACAGACCGCACAGGCCTCAGCGACAGCGGGAAATACGAGCACTGTAGCCGCCATAGCAAGAACAAGAAATCGCGAATTCATAAAACAACCGAAAACTATCTTATCGTAGGTGCACTGTCAAATGACCGTCTTAATACAAGTACACCAGTCCGTAGAGCACCGGCCATAGAGCGACGACAAAGATCCAATACATCTCGCAAAGTTCAACACCTGTGTGACTCTGTGCGGTGTACTTACCTCGTCGAGCCCATAGGACAACCACCATCAACCAAAACGCCGCACCCAGGACGTGAAGGGCGTGACAGCCGATCA
>JAUXIP010000016.1 GCA_030620935.1 Deltaproteobacteria bacterium
GTACGCTCTCTTTGTTCTGCGATGACCCGCTTCTCATGCTCAAAGGCCTTTAGGTTCTTCTTGTCGGCAATGAGAACCAGGCTGCGCGGCAGGAGATAATTACGCGCATAGCCGTCGCGCACACGCACGACTTCTCCCATTTTTCCCAGGTTGGGGATGTCCTCTTTTAAGATGACCTCCATGATCTCTTCTCGTAAGGCGCTCAACGATTTATGGCCGATTCACATTAAAACTGAATGGAACAAGAACCATTTAATTTTTCGCTGTTGTAAAAGGAAGGAGAGCAATATTACGGGCTCTCTTAACGGCAATCTTAAGTATCCGTTGGTGGCGCGCGCAGTTGCCTGTTATCCGGCTCGGAATCATCTTTCCTCTCTCCGTGACGAACTGGGACAGAACTTTTATCTCCTTATAATTAATGCTAAGTTCTTTGTCCGCGCAAAACCGACAGACCTTGCGTCGAACCATGAACCGACGTCGACCGAACCCTCTTTCGTTGTCTGGCCGTTCTCGGTTCCCTCTCGAAAATGAAGTCCTCTGTGCCATATCTTAGTTACACCTTATTATGCCTTACAAAAGGGAATCTTCTTCCTGCCCGGGAGGCGACGCACTTCCCAGATCGATAAACTGCACGGTATTGGCGACCACCTCGTATTTACTCCTTTTCTGTCCTTCAGAAGTCTCCCACCGTCTCTGCGTCAGTCGCCCATCGACCAACACTCGAGACCCTTTGTGCAGGTGCTCTTTGATCCGTTCTCCCACCCGGCCAAAGTTTACAATGTCGATATAACACACGTCCTCTTTGGCTTCCTCATGCATCCGGTAGCGATAGTGCACGGCTAGAGAAAATTCACAGACGGGCAAGCCTGATGAAGTATAACGCAGTTCAGGATCTCGCGTGAGGTTACCCATGAGGATAACCTTGTTATACTCCCCCATAGGACACTTATTCCCTGACGATTAAAGAACTACGATGACAGTTTCGGCTCTGCTCCTGCCTCCTCGGAACCTTTCTTGACCTCTTCGGAAAGCTCTATGGGTTCGGATTGCGGCCGGACCTGGACGTCTTCATCTAACCGCACAGTCAGGTAACGCAGCACGCCGTCGGTCAGCTTCATGTTCCGCTCCAGCTCCCCGACCGCGCGGGCAGAGGACTGATACTGAAAGAGGATATAATGCCCTTTTGACTGCTTCTGAATCTGATAGGCGAGATCCCTCAGCCCCCACTCTTCTACGTGGATGAAGGTTCCCTCCAGCCCTTCAATGGTCTTTTTGAACTTATCGATCAACTCCTTCACTCTCCCTCCCTGGGCGGGATGGATAATGAAAATGGTCTCATAAACGGTCACCTGATTTTTACCCTCCGCATCAAAGCTTCATACTACTATCACAGCCCCACACGCATTACAATTCACCTTCAGACCAACAAGGGAGCGATAACCAAAGAAACAATAGACATAAGTTTGATGAGGATATTCATAGACGGGCCTGAGGTGTCTTTAAAAGGGTCCCCTACCGTATCCCCCACGACGGCAGCCTTGTGCGCCTCGGAGCCTTTCTTTTCTCCCACTATCTCGCCTCTTTCAATAGCCTTTTTAGCGTTATCCCACGCCCCCCCTGCGTTCGCCATCATGAGCGCTAATAGTACTCCCGTAACAGTTGCGCCCGCCAGCATACCGCCGAGGCCTTCAGGACCAATCAAAAACCCGATGGCCACCGGCGCAAACACGGCCAAGAGACCGGGAGCGATCATCTCCTTTAATGCTGCCTGGGTAGATATGTCGACGCAGATCGCGGTATCGGGCAACACCCCTTCTCGGCCCTCGAGTAGCCCGGGAATTTCGCGAAATTGACGACGGATCTCGTCAATCATGCTTCCCGCTGCTCGACCGACCGCAGTCATCGTCATAGCGCCTATGAGGAAAGGGATCATCCCCCCGATAAGAAGCCCTATCACGACTTTCGGGTCGGTCAATACAAGCTGCAAGCCCACACTCCCCTGTTTTATTAACTCCGCATTGATAGCCCCGGTGTAGGCGGAAAAAAGGGCGAGGGCGGTGAGTGCGGCTGACCCGATGGCAAAACCCTTGCCGATGGCGGCGGTCGTATTTCCCAGCGCGTCCAGGCCGTCGGTGATTTTACGCACTTCAGGTCCCAGGCCGCACATCTCGGAAATCCCTCCGGCATTATCGGCGATGGGGCCGTAAGCATCCACGCTCATGGTCATACCGACGGTCGCCAACATCCCCACAGCGGCGATACCGATGCCGTAAATTCCCGCCGTATAAAAAGAAAGGAATATAACAAGACAGATCACTACGACCGGCAGGGCACAACTTTCCAACCCAACGGCCAAGCCATGAATGATATTGGTGGCAGATCCCGTCTTGCTCGCGTTGGCGATCCGATAGATGGGACGGGAAGAGGTGTAGTATTCAGTGATCAAACCGATCAGCATCCCTCCTAGAGAGCCGGCCAGGACAGCCAAAAATACAGAGGTGTTGACGCTGCTGACCCAGACAAAATAAAAAGCCCCTAACAAAAAGAGGATCGTGGTAACGACAGTGGAGGTGCGCAGGGCCGATTGGGGGTCGACATTTTTCAGCAGCCGCATCGAAAAGATCCCAATGATAGATGCGGCAAGACCGATCAGAGCCAACATGAGAGGGAAAGACATGAGGGTCACTTTAGAAACCGTATCCGGGGCAGCAAAAAGAGAGGCCATCTGCTTCTGTGTTAGAGTAGCGGCAATAGCCATCACGGCAATCATCGACCCTACGTAAGACTCAAAGAGATCCGCCCCCATCCCGGCGACGTCCCCTACATTGTCTCCCACATTGTCCGCAATCACGCCCGGATTGCGGGGGTCGTCTTCAGGGATTCCGGCTTCCACCTTGCCGACCAAGTCCGATCCCACATCGGCAGCCTTGGTGTAGATCCCGCCCCCAACCCTGGCAAAAAGCGCGATCGAGCTGGCGCCCATGGCGAAACCGCTGATGTACTGCGCGGTCTGAGGATTACCGTAGAGCGAGAAAAAGACTCCCACGCCGAGAAGACCTAAACTGGCGACACAGAGACCCATCACCGAACCACCGTTAAATGCCGTAAGAAGAGCTTGCCCTTGGCCTTGGGACGCAGCCGCTTGAGTCGTTCTCACGTTCGCTTGTGTAGCCGTTTTCAATCCCCAAAAACCTGCCAGGCCTGAGAAAATAGCGCCCGATAGAAACGCAATGGCGGTCTGCACTCCGAGCTGCCACCACAGAAGCAAGGCTACGGCAAGAACAAATACCGCAAGAATCCGATACTCCCGCTTTAGAAAGGCCATGGCGCCCTCGGAGATCAAACCCGCTACAGTCCTCATCTTTGAATTATTAACCGGGACTCGAAGGATGCCCCGGTAGATCAATAAGCCGATGACCAGCCCTCCAACTCCACAAAAAGGAACCCAAGAAACCCATCCATTCATAGAAGAACTCCCTACTAAAGCGCTCGATTGTATTTTTCCATGGCCTGCTGAGGCCCGTCTTCCAGAAGACACCGGACCGCCGCCGCAGCCTTAAGGATTACTTGTTCTATTTGAGCTTTTTCTTCGGCGGCAAATGATCGCAATACGAAGTCCGCGGGATCGATGCCCGCAGGAGGCCGCCCGACTCCCATGCGAACACGGAAAAAACTCTCTTCCCCCAACGATTCCATTATAGACTCCACTCCCCGGTGACCTCCGGCCCCTCCCCCAGGGCGAACACGAATCCGGCCAAAGGACAAGTCCAAATCATCGTAGATCACCACAAGGTCTTTGATCGTGACCGGAAGGTAACGGAACAGCCGCTTCACTGCCGTCCCGCTACGGTTCATGTAAGTCTGGGGTTTGACCAGCAGAATCTTTTCCCGACCCGCATGCCACTCCCCGATCAGAGAATCATATTTTCTCTTTTGAACGGAGATGCTGTTTTCAACGGCAATGCGATCTACAACCCAAAAACCTAGGTTGTGCCTGCTCCGTTCGTATCTCTTGCCAGGATTGCCCAGACCCAGAACAACCTTCACTGAAGAATTCCTGAAAGGCACGAAGGGAAAATTAGACTAGGACTCTTCCGCCTCTTCCTCTTTCTTCTCTTCAGGGACAGCCTCAGGCGCCTCCTCTCCCTCAACAGCAACGGCGGGAGCCTCCACAGCCGGCGCTTCTTCAACGGTCGGCGGAACGACGGTCACCAGGGTGAAATTAGTGTCATAAAGGGCTTCCACGCGTTCCGGCATCGACAAGTCCTCCACATGAAGGGAATGGCCGATTTCCAGAGAAGAAACCTCGACATTGAGATATTCCGGGATATCCATCGGCAAACACTCCACCTCGATCTCTCGCACAACGGGCTGCAGAATCCCCCCCTTGACCACACCGGCCGCTTTGCCGACAAAATGAAGCGGCACCTTGACTTGAATCTTCACGGTAAGATCGACTTCGTAAAAATCCACGTGCAACACTGCCCCCGTCACCGGATGAAACTGCAATTCTTTGACTAAGGCCACTTTGCCCATCAGCAACGGAGAAGCAGACTTGATGCGAATGAGATGCGACCCCTCCAGGCCGGCGACACGAGCTGAGAATTCCTTTTTGTCGATCTCCAGCGGAACAGAATCGGCTTTCGGGCCATAAAAGATTCCAGGGAGCTTTCCGCTGCGGCGCAGGCGCTTTGTTGCTCCTCGACTGCCGGACTCACGGGGCTCAATTTGAATTTCAACGGTTTCCAATGCAACTACCTCCTTGTGGATCTATATAAACATCGAATTCTTAAACAAACAGGGAACTGATAGATTCCTCTTGATGCGTGCGCCGTATGGCCTCCGCGATCAGATGGGCTACCGAAAGGACTTTAACTTTTTTGCAGTTTTTTGCTTCAGCGTTTAGAGGAATAGAGTCGGTTACAACCAGTTCCTCGATAGGAGACCCATTAATCTTTTGAATCGCACCGCCCGACAATACCGGATGGGTGCAACAGCTGATGATCCTTTTAGCCTGAGCCTTTTTCAATGCCTCGGCGGCCATGGTTAACGTGCCCGCGGTATCCACCATGTCGTCCAATAGGACCGCCGTCTGGCCCTTGACCTCACCGATAATATTCATCTCGGCCACCACGTTAGGCCCAGCCCTTCTCTTATCAATGATCGCCAGAGATGTATCCAGTCGGGTCGCAAAGGCCCTTGCTCGCTCCACGCCACCGGCATCCGGGGACACAATGGTCACTTCATTGTGGTCCAATTGCTGCTTAAGATATTCGATCAACACCGGCGCCGCGTAAAGATTATCGACCGGAATATTGAAAAACCCCTGGATTTGGCCGGAGTGTAGATCCAGGGTGACAATACGATCGGCCCCGGCAGTCGTGATCAAATCCGCTACCAACTTCGCGCTGATCGGAACCCGGGGAACGACCTTGCGGTCCTGTCGCGCATAGCCGTAATAGGGAATAACAGCGGTAATCCTCTCGGCAGAAGCCCGTTTGAAGGCATCCAACATGAAGAGGAGCTCCATCAGATTGTTGTTCCCGGGAGAACAGGTGGACTGGATCACAAAAACATCCCCTCCACGCACATTCTCATTGACCTCGACCTTGCTCTCCCCGTCGCTAAATGTTTCCAAGGTCGCTTTGCCGAGCGGAATCTCGAGATATTTACTGATCTCTCTAGCCAACGGGAGATTCGAGTTCCCGGTAAAGACCTTAAGCGGATCCCCTTTGTGACTCATGCCTTATGAATAACCTCTCTAGAAACGAATAGCCCTTGCGGGCTATGCGACAGCTTTAGCAACTGGAGAATGCCTCGGAAGAACAAAAGCTGGCTGGGCGGGAAGGATTCGAACCTTCGATACCGGATCCAAAGTCCGGGGCCTTACCACTTGGCGACCGCCCAACTCCGAGCCGGTTGCCCATACCATCCCGGGCCGTGCTGATTGCACGCCCTGGGAAAAACTCTCATTCTCCCCCTAGTGCCCTCTGGCCCCCTCCTTGAGCAATTATCTTCTGATACTCCTCTAGAATTTTCTCTTCAATCATTCTGCGGGTCTCATTGTTAATGGGATGGGCAATGTCCCTGTAAGTGCCATCTTTCCGTTTTTTGCTCGGCATGGAGACAAAAAGTCCGCTCGTTCCGTGAATGATCTTTAAATCCCTGACCACAAAGCAATGATCGAACGTAATAGTCACATAAGCCCGTAACTTCTCTTCATCTACAGGAAAGACCCTAACCTCTGTAACCTCCATAGGGACCTCCTTCTTGTAAGAGCCGCCGAAAAACTCGGCAGCTCGCCATATGGGCCCGTGTCACTTTAACTCAATGAGCGCACTAAATATGCCTGGACTCCCTCCTCCACACGCAAGCGACGGAAGGCTTGCTTCGCTTTTTGCTCTGTATGAAAAATCCCAAAAACGGACGACCCGCTCCCTGACATGAGCGCCCCTTTAGCACCTTCTTCAACCAACCTCTTTTTCAGAAAGGCTATTCGGGGATAACGCTGGATGGTTACTCTTTCCAGGTCGTTAACCAAAACTCTTTTAACTTCTCTGCGATCTTCCAAAGAAAAATTAATGCTAGTATTTTCAATAGGTTTTGTCAACTTAAAAGCTAGATTATGATACACCCAAGGGGTCGAAACCGGAAACCCCGGGTAAAGGATAACCACCCACAGCCGGGGAAAGGATGGGATGAGCCTCAGCTGTTCGCCGATCCCCTGGGCTCGAGCCGGACGTCCATAGAGGAAAAAAGGCACATCGGCTCCCAACGAAGCAGCTAAGGAAACCATGTCGTCCCGGTCAAAACCCAAACGGAAGAGCCGATTGAGACCCCGTAGCGTCGCTGCTGCGTCGCTGCTGCCCCCACCCAAACCACCTCCGACAGGAATCCTCTTACGGATATGAATATGAACGGGATCACGCAGTCCTTTTCTCCTTAATAAAAGGGATGCGGCTCGATAAGCGAGATTTTCGTCACCTGCCGGGACCATGGGATGATCGCACGTTACTGTTATACCCTTCCGAGCCTTCCCTCTCTTCGTGGGCCTGGTAATCTCGATTTGGTCATAAAGTCCGACGGGGACCATCACCGTATCCAGGAGATGGTAACCATCGCTTCTCCTGCCTACGACTTTGAGATAAAGATTTATCTTTGCAGGCGCTCGAATTCTCACCATCGATTAGGTAACATAGTGTCTTGGGACTTGCCAAGCAACTCTCTGGCAGGCCGCTGAAAAAGGCCCATCTGCCATAGCCTGCCAATGGCGGGCGTTATGATGGTTGCGTTCGACCGCCTCGCTCCGACGTACTGCTTAAGTATGCCTCCACTCGTCGGTTCCTCGCGTGCCTCGCGACTATCTTAACTTGGACCTTTTTGACCGGCCTGAAGGTAGGGTTTTTAACACCCTGTTGGAACAAAAAATGGAAAACTTTTTTTCTACCGCATGGCAGGCCGCCGAGGCCGCGGGAACACTGATCCGGGAATCCTGGCAGCAGGTCAAGGAGATTCATTACAAGTCGGCCATCGATCTGGTGACCGCGACCGATAGGCGAGCCGAAGAACAGATTGTTCATATTTTGCTGAAAAATTTTCCCGGCCATTCCATTCTCGCGGAGGAAGAAAACACTGTAGATCGTCCTAACAGCAGTTATCGCTGGATCATCGATCCTTTGGATGGGACGACGAATTTCGTTCACGCCTACCCTCAAGTCAGCGTATCCATAGCCCTCGAGCGTGAAGGAGAGCTTATTTTGGGATTGGTCTACGATCCCTTGAGAGAAGAACGCTTCAGGGCAACTAAAGACCAGGGAGCTTTTCTCAACCAAGGTCGGATTCGAGTTTCAAACGTAGACGGGCTGGACAAAGCACTTCTCGCCACCGGCTTCCCTTACGACCGAAGGGAAAATGCAAATCTTTATCTGGCTTTCTTCAAGGCCTTTATGACCAGCACTCAAGGCATCCGCCGCGCCGGCTCAGCGGCCCTTGACCTCTGCTACCTTGCCTGCGGCCGGTTGGACGGATTTTGGGAGCTAAAGCTTCATCCTTGGGATACCGCGGCAGGAAGTCTCATTGTCCGAGAGGCTGGAGGAATGCTCACCGACTTTTCCGGAAAAGGGTTTTCTATATGGGGCGAGGAAACCTTAGCATCCAACGGACCCATTCACGCAGAGATGTTGGAGGTCCTTGCGCAGGTAAAAGCATTGACCAAACCCATAGCCGGATGATACAAAAAACACGCAGCGCCCGTAGTGAAAAGGATATCACGAGGGTCTCCGGAACCCTAAGTCCGAGTTCGATTCTCGGCGGGCGTACCATATTCCCTCCCGAGACAAATCAGTTAACCTTTCTCGTCCTCCATCCCCGGTTTGCGTGGGGAGCCATGAGCTTTGCACTTTGCGCTCCTATAGGGCAAAATTTTTACCTTAGAAAATTCGGTTGACAACACAGATCAAGTTAGGGTTCACCCCCCGGCCACGTAGCTTGCGCGCACTCGATCCCGTTAGCACGAACCGGAGCTGCCGCGATTTGATGAGGTGATGGACCTCGTTGACTAATTCCGGGACCCGTTGGACCGCGTTCACAGCTACCCAACTCTTGTTTCCCTGCGGAATCCGAATTCTTTTTGCCAGGTAAAAAGGACTTTGCAAGGCTGATTTGCGATTTCTCGACGTATGGTTCTACCGGAAAGACAAAAATTGAAACTACAGGGGCGTTAATGGCCAATTTAGACAGCGATCTTACCCTTTTTGGAGCCTCCCAAACCTCAGATCCCCTGTAAAGACGGCCTGTTCTGCCACACGAGCAATAAGCCGCAGGTTGGCATAATTCTTGCCATCCATCCATTTAGAGTCATTCGGAGAAGCATTCAGAAAACTGCGAGGAAGAGATGGAGCTCAGACGCCGCCTATGGATTCTTGCCATCGTGTTGCTATTCCCCGGATGTCGGTCTCCAAAAAACACGACCGTTCCCGACCAGTTGGTCGGGGTGTGGAGAACGACAAGCCCGAAATACGCGGACCGCTTCTTTGAGATCACGAAGCAGACGATCACCTTCGGCACTGGAGGACAGCACAGCGATACTCGCCCTATCAGCCAAATTGACGCCGTCCCGGGAAACAAGACCATTATGTATACGATTATCTTTACGACTCAAGAAGGACACGAACAGCGATTCTCCTTCTATTATGAGCCGTTCAATGAGGAAGTCATTCGGTTAAAAAATAAAAAACACATGACTTGGACGAAAGAGAGGAGTTGACCCATGAAGCGGCCTTATAAGAGAAAACGAGTTTTCGTGCACAACCTTCAAAAACATCTGCTGGTTGTCAACCTGATCTATTTCTTTACCCTCCTCCTGATTTTTGTCACTGTCCTTTTTGTCCCCATCATCATAGAGATGGAGAGCGCCTCGCTGTCTCCGGAAAAGGCGCAAGAAGCAGCGAATCAATTCTTAATCCTCCACACGAGGGCGTGGCCGGCCATAGCCACCATTTTTATCCTCATGATCGCTCACTCTTTCATAGTCTCTCATAGAATCGCTGGACCGCTCTTTCGGCTTCGAAGCATCTTGAAAATGATCCAAGAGGGAGATCTCTCTACGCAAGTCACCATCCGCAGGCATGACTATCTACTGGAAGAAGTGAATATCATGAACGAGATGATCGTAGCCTTGAGGAATAGGATAGTGAGCATTCAAGAACACTACTGGGAAGCGCATGCGGCGTTGGCCGAATCTAAGAGAGCTTTCCACGGCGGCTCTGTGGAGGAGATGGGCCGGCATCTGAACAGCCTTGAGGTGAAAATCAACCAGCTAAAGATGGATGTCGACCAATTCAGAACTGCCCCTGCGGAGACACGCGCTGAAGAGAACTAGGCAAAGAATAAGTTGTGCTCGCAGGGACACAGGAGGCTCAAGAACATTGAAAGGGTCTAGAGACTGCGCCTTACCCAGGTCTCAGGGGCTGATCAAGCTCTGCTCCGGCATTTCGCGAGCTGAGCTGCTGGTTGCGATTGTGATCCTGGCGACGCTTACGTTCATTGCTGTATCCTCGTACGGACGCTATCTCGAAAAGGCGAAAATCACTAGAGTCAAGGCGGAGATTCGCCTGTTGGAATCAGAGATCAAGGCCTATGAGATCGCCAACGGCAACCTTCCCGCTACTCTTGCCGACATTGGGCGAGAAGCTCTTCGCGACCCTGACGGCAATCCCTACCACTACGCACATGGCTCCCTGGTGCAGCCTGAACAGCGGCGTAAGGATCTATTTCTGGTCCCGTTGAACTCGGACTTTGACCTTTACAGCAAGGGTAAAGACGGAAAAAGTAATGCCCCCCTTGCAGCTAAGCATAGCCAGGACGACATCGTTCGCGCCAATGACGGGGCATACGTGGGTCTCGCATCGAAATACTGACACGGATACGGACCCCGAGAAGGAAGAAAAGCTTAGTGAGGATTACCCGACCGTTCCACCTGTTGATAGAGCCCATTGAGGCCTGCCAGATGCGACTCGATCTTCTCCAATATCATTGATCTAAGACCGGCAATCTGTGACGAGAGTCGAGTGTTTTCCTCTTTCATGTCGGCAAGCTGCTGTTCCAGTCTTGGAAACTTGTCCTGTGAATTCTCTAGCTCCTGAACTCTCGCTTGACTTTTGTCACGCTCCGTTGCCACTTCGGCAACCTCCCCGAGAAGCCGGGTATTTTTTTCTCTCAGGTCAGCAAGTTGTCGCTCCATTTCGGGAAACTTCTCCTGCAAACTTTCCAATTCGCGGACTCTCTCCCGGCCTTCGTCCCGCTCCTTTGTGACTCCAGTGACCTCTCCGAGAAGCCGGGTGTTGTCTTCCTTGAGATCGGCAACCTGCCGCTCCATTTCGGGCAGCATCTCCTGCGAGCTTTGCAGCCATAGAATTCTTTCCTGCCTAGCATCCCGCTCCCCTCTAAGCTCGACAACCTGTGACAGGAGTCGATCATTTTCATCTCTGAGGCCGGCAAGTTTTTGGCTCGTATCGAGACCGGGAAGGCTCGGCTGCTCCTGCTCGTCCTGTTCTTCTTCTACAACTTCGAGGCTACTGCCCGGTTTCGATTCCAATTCAGTAAGGCGCCGGCTTTTTTCTCTGAGCTCCCGCTCGATGATAATCAGATAAGCAATGAGTATGCCGAAGGCTGCACCGCCAAAAAGAGTAATATAAATCAGCATAATAGCTAACCCTCTCTGATTGTCTAAAGTTTCCCTTGTGACCTGAGATTCTCGATACGTTTCATAATGAGATCGGGGAGACTGCCCATGGAAACAAGGTCCGGCACCGGAAGGGACCCAGACCCTAATCTTGCGATCTGCTCGTTCAGCTTATTCATATCGCCATGAATACGATGGGACTCTGCCAGATGGGATTGGCACTCCAGTATTTTTTGGTCGATCTTGCCCTGGCAATCGGCGAGTGCGTTTTGTTGCTGTTCAAATTGGCCTTTTAAATAGTCCACCTCGGCCTGAACAATCTGCTCCTCTACCGGTCGTATCCGCTCTTCGATCTCCTTGTGCATATCACGAAGAGCCTGCAACAACCGTTCGTAGGATTGCTCGTCTCTCATAAGATCCTCCTTGATGGTAACTTTCTCTGTTGTCGTGGTCACATATTGCTGAAGTAAAGATTCCGAGATTTTCTTCTTAACCTGCGACAGAGATCCTTGTACTTCGCCTATTTTCTCTGACAGCTGTTTCCGGTCGGTCAGGAATTTGTGTAACTCCTCAATAGGTTCTGGCTGGGTCATGGCAGACTCTATCTCTCAACCTTCGTGCTTAACCTTCCGCCTGTTAAGTAGAAAAAATGGTACCCTGTGCTTTATGGTACCCTGTGCTTTTAGGAAACCCTATCCTTAGGGAAACTCTTGGCAGTCAAAGATCTCCGGTTTATCCTTGAACCTCGCTTCTGCTTGTCGGACACCAGGTTCAGGATATCGCCTTTGCTGAAGCGCCAACTACGCCCGATCCTGTTCCCCGGTAGAACCCCTTTTTCCACGAGTTTGTAGACGGTCTTTACGTGGATTTTGAGAAGGGCGGCCACCTCGGAAGGGGTCATTATTTCATCCACCCGCAATCGCTCCTTCTTATCATCTAAATTTCCTGCAAGCTACGTGTAATGGCTGAAAGTATGCATAGTTCATGCCAATGGTTTTTCTGCTATGTCTGTGTGGCTAGCTAGCTGTTTTTTCGACAGAATTCCTTGCTGGGTCGGGCATTTTGGGCAGAGCATTTCTAAGGACCGGTCTGTTATCAAATTGGCCAAATCTGACCCAATCTGACAAGTTTCGTCCGACTTCTACTCATAACATTTTCTATCGTTTCCGTACCCTCTCTTCAAGCCCCCGGGGACCGTCCCTGATCCGTCGATAAGGGACGGTGCGTTGTCGCTTCGGGCTCGCATCCTCACGTACTGCCGTGTACGCTCCGGTGCGATCCCTTGCTCCGCCTTGCACCCGCCTCCTTCTCGACGGCCAGGGTTTCTACGATGTTACAAGCTTACGCACGGATTATGGGACCGTAAAGGTCGCCCGCTGAAGACCCGATAAGCACGGTCCACTAAGAAATAATCGAAATCGTGTGGGAGCAAGTCAACCGCTAATGAAGCGGCCGATGTGGATGAGCCGGCGCACGTGTCCGAGCAGTTTGAGCGAAGATATACAGGGAGAAGTGGTGACTTGAAATGACCTACTAAGGAGTTCCGTAGTAAGTAGTCATAAGGCAACCGAGGGA
>JAUXIP010000402.1 GCA_030620935.1 Deltaproteobacteria bacterium
AGGCATCGCGCGGTTCCCGAAGCTCAAAGAGGTAGCGCGTCGGGTCCGCAATGCGGTACTGGACAATCCACTGAACGTCAATAACATTGAGATCTCCAGTGAGCATAAGAGATTCGCTTGAAAAGTCACCTCGTCTAAATTGCGTCCGCCTTCCAGCAGCTTGGGTCCGAAAACCAAACTCTTCCTTGAGGACTCGGGCTGTGGGAATCAGACGGGCCGTCTCGACACCGAACGGGATCTTGAAGTGAAGACCCGGGCCTGCCGTTCGTACGACACGACCGAAGCGCTGGATAACCGCCGTCTCCTCCGGCTGCACCGTGTACCAGCTTTGAAAAGCAAGAAAGAGAATGACCACGCCAATCAGTATCGGACCTATTTTAAACCCTTGGAGCTCGCGTCGAATGCGCCCAAACATGTCCTCCAGATCTCCAGGCCATTGTCCATTAGGCATAGATGCCTCCTCTCTCCAAATTTAAATGAGCGTCTCGTCCGGATGAGATCATCCGATGTTTTAAGTCACTCGCCATTGGGTTCGTCAGATTTCACGCGGAACGGCTCTCCACCAGATCGCTTTTCTTCTCTCTTATCCTCGTCGGGGTGAGGCTCTTTAAAAAGCTCTCACACCACCAATAGACATCTTTTTTTGCCACCGTTTGTCGAAGTCGCTGCATGCGGATCCTTTTTTCCTGCTCGGGCATCGAAAGCGAGAAACAAATGGCCTCAGCCAGCCCATCGATGTTGTAAGGATTGACCAGAATGGCATCGGTGAGGATGGCCGCAGCACCGGCAAACTCGCTCAGAATCAGACTGCCGCTCCCATCTACCTTGGAGGCAATATATTCCTTAGCGACCAGGTTCATTCCGTCTCTCAGCGGCGTAATCAGGCTCAAGTCCGCAGCCGAATAGTACGTCGCGAGCTCTTCGACGGGAAACGCCTTGTACAAATAGCGCAGAGGAATCCACCTCCGCGTGCTGAAACGGCCGGTGATGCGCCCGATCGCCTCATCGATTCCCCGTCTGAGTATCCGGTACTCGTCCACTCGGGTCCGCGATGGGACCGCAATCTGTATGAGGCAGACCTTTCTATGAAATTCGGGATATTTTTCCAAAAAAACTTCATAGGCCAAGAGCCGCTCGAGAATCCCTTTGGTATAGTCGAGGCGGTCCACGCCGAGGATGATGTGCTCCACGCCCACTTCCTTGCGCAGTTGTTGAGCCCGCTCCACAACGAGAGGGCTGGAGGCCAGTTGGTTCCATTTATGAACATCGATGCCGACGGGAAAAGTCGCTACCTTGACCGCCCTGCCCTCATAGCGGATGTACCCGGTCTCCGGATCAACCGGGACCTTTATCACATCTTTCACCGTCTGCAAAAAATTCTCGGCATGCACGGGGAGCTGAAACCCGATAAGGTCGCTCCCTAGAAGGCCGCGCAGGATCTCCTCGCGCCAGGGGAGAACCCGAAATACGGGGGCGGCGGGAAAAGGAATATGCCAAAAAAAACCGATAGATGCATCGGGGCGCTCTTTTCTCACGAGATCGGGCAGCAGGGTAAGGTGAAAATCATGAATCCAGACCAGCTCCCGGCCCGTGGAATGCTTCAGGAACGCGGTGGCGAACTTTTCATTCACTACTTGATAGCTCTTCCAGTATTCCGTTCTAAAATGACATAGGTCAAGAAAGTAGTGCGACAGAGGCCATAGAACTCGATTGGAAAATCCCTGGTAAAAATTCTTTACCTCTTGCTCCGTCAGGGACACGGGACTCAGCGTATATCTCGGTTCGTCGATAGGAACCCCGATGGCTTGAGAAATATCTCCCTTCTCTCCCCAGGCGATCCAAAGGCCTCCGGCTTGGCGCATGACTTCATCCAGCACAGAGACCATACCTCCGACGGTTTTTTCGGAAGTGAGTTGTCCGGACGGTTTTTTGATCAATTGATAAGGGGCGCGATTGGAGATAAGGGCGATGGGAGAACTGATTGAAAACGACCGCAGATTGTTTTTAGGTTTCTCCATGGGCTAGCAGAGTCAATGAGACACCAGAGCATAGGAGTATGAGAAGGCCCTGTCAACCCTGTGCAGATCGTTGGTTGCAAGGAAAAATGGCTAGATGTTTCCGATATCGGTTTGTTAACGGGAGAGATCAACGATGGTGCTGGGGCTGCCGACAATCTGTCTGACTTCCCTCAGATATCGCTTGATATCACCGATCAGCCGCGGGCGATTCAGAAGGAGAGGGAGGAGGTCATAATTGAGATAGTCCCCTTTTAAGACACGACATTCCTTACAGGTGGCGACGATATTCTCGGGTATGTCGGCCCCCCCTCTAGCAAGGGGCACGATATAATCTTTGACTTTGGAATCGAATCTGCCGCCGAAAATGGAGAAGCGTCTGCCACAGTAGGTACAGCATTTGTTGGCGACATAAGAATGGGCACAGAAAGATTTAATTTCTGCCATGATTAAAACCCCTCCATCAGATCAGGAGCACCCGCTCACAGCGCCACAATTCATACACTTGTAACAGGCGCCGCTACGGATCATGATGGCCCCGCAATCCGGGCAAGGCGGGGCATCCTGCTGATACAAGCTGGTGACGCTGCTGATCGTCGCGACGGGGGCCCCGCCGCGAGGAACCTGGGGCGGCATTTCCCTGCCGGCCGTAGTCAAGCTTTTAACGATTCCCAGCGCCTGCTGCGCCTCCCCGTCCAAGAATTTAGTCGCGAGCCACCGGAAGATATAGTCCATGATAGATTTTGCGATGGGGATGTTGGGATTTTTGGTAAAACCGGAAGGCTCGAAGCGCATATGGCTGAA
>JAUXIP010000291.1 GCA_030620935.1 Deltaproteobacteria bacterium
AATGCTCTAATGCTCAATTGCCACAAAATTAAATGCGTTTGTAATAGTTTGAAAGTCGCCTACTTTTCTGTCATTTCTCGCCATGTTAGATTTTAAGTCACGCGTTGCTTGATGTCCAGTTCGATTTGAACGTTGAGGTTCATTTAAAAACCAGGGAAAACAGGGGGAGTGTCATGGCAATAGCAACGATTGATGGTTTGGAAGTCTACTATGAAACCATGGGGTCCGGACCGCCGCTTCTCATGTTTGCTCCAGGCGGCTTCGACTCTACGATCGACAAATGGCGGACCACGAAGGCATGGAAGGAGAGCGACGCCCTTGAAGCGCTTTCTTCCGAGCTTACCTTGATCGTCTATGACCGGCGCGAGTCGGGAAAATCCGCAGGGCGAGTGGAGAAGCTGAGTTGGGAGCTCTACGCCCGCCAAGCCAAAGGTCTCCTGGATCACTTGAAGTTCGATTCCGCCTTTGTCCTCGGCGGCTGTATGGGCTGTTCGGTGGTGCTCTCCTTCGCCGTGCATTATCCGGCGAGCACCCGAGGTCTCTTGTTGCACTGGCCGGTCGGAGGATACCGCTGGAAAGTCAACGGCCGGGAGAGGTTTGTCCGTCACCTTAACTTTGCTCGGGAAAAAGGGCTCAGAGGCATAGTTGAACGTGCCCGCGAGAAGAAAAGCTTTTGGGAAGACGCGGAAAGCGGTCCTTGGGCGTCGGTTATTGCGCGCGATAACACCTTCGCGGAGGCGTTTGGCGCACAAGATTTAGATCGTTATTTGGGGATTGTCGCCACCAGCGGGAACGGTCTTTTTGACCGGGACACGGCTACCGGCGCAGAGCCGGAAGAAATTATGGGTATCCAAGTGCCGGTGCTTATCATCCCGGGAGATGATCCGTCTCACGCTACTTCCGCAGCGCATTATCTGCGCGAGTGTTTGCCGCATCCGGAGTTCTACGACGTGATGCCGCCGGAGCAGACAACCAAGAAAAACTGTGGGCAGATACTGGAATTTTGCCGCGCCCACCGGTGAACAAACGGAGATGGCGGTCAGGATTTGGGTCACGGTTAAACCCCAGGCGAAGAGGGACGAGGTGAAGAAAGTCACTGAGGGCGAATACTCAGTCTCAGTCCGTGCCCCTGCCCGCGAGGGAAAAGCCAACCAGGCGGTGATTCAGCTTCTCGCCGGCTACTTTTCCGTCCCGAAATCATCTGTAAGGATTCTCCGAGGCCGCACAGGAAGGAGAAAGCTTGTTGAGGTTTTGTAGAACCTTATCTGGAGGTGAGGGGAAGCATCAAATATTATTAAGGGGACTGTCCTGCCCGTACGCTCCAGATGTCTCGTTTCCGCCAAAGGACGGATCAGCCTCAGGCTAAGTTTCGTTCGGGGGCCTACCTCTCGCGCCGAAAGCAATAGAGCTGTGGTTATTCCGAACCGTTCAGTCTCAGTGCTTTCGGCTTGTTCGGCAGGTCCCCTCACTCTCTCTCCTCAGCCCTTAATTCTGTATGCAAATGGGGTGAGGAAAAGGGTGGACCGTGGAGGAAAATTCTGATAGAGAGAAAATTCTCACGATCGGCAGAATCGTTTTCCACTTAAGCTAAGGAGGCGCATTATGGACATTACGACTTCAACCATTCAGCTCAACACTCCGGACGGCAAGATGGAGAGTTACGAAGCCCGCCCCAAGGATGGGGGCGCCCATCCGGCCATCATTGTTTTGATGGAGGCCTTCGGGGTCAACGCTCACATCAATGATGTTACCGAGCGGATCGCCCGTGAGGGATATGTCGCGATTGCGCCGGATCTCTATCATCGGGAGCCGGAGCGTATCGTTCCCTACGCGGAGCTTCAAAAGGCCATCGGGATCATGAACCGCTTGCAAGATCCCAAGGTGATGGATGACGTGGGCGCTGTCATTTCCCACTTAAAATCGCAGAATTACGTCAAAGCCGACTCTCTCGGCGTCACGGGCTTTTGCATGGGTGGCCGATGTACCTATCTCACCGCTGCCCATCATAATAAGGACATCAAGGCGGCAGTCGCTTTTTACGGCGGAGGCATCCCGATGGGCAAGCCGAGTCCGCTGGAGCGCACCGGCGAGATCAACTGCCCGATCCAACTTTTCTTCGGAGGAAAGGACCCCATAATTCCCCAGGAACATGTGGAACAAGTCAAAAAGGCGCTCACGGATACGAAGAAAAATTTTACGCTCAAGGTCTATCCGGAAGCGACCCATGGCTTTTTCTGTAACGAGCGGGAGAGTTATCATCCCGAATCCGCTAAAGACGCCTGGGAGATATTCAAGCCTTTCTTTGGCCAACATTTGAAGTAAGCGAGGCAGTTCGTTTGGTGCAAAGAGGAAAGGCAGGAAATGCCTTTCCTCTTTTTTTGTCTTTGCCGGCTGAAAGGGGAAACTTCTCTCAGTTTGTGGTAAGGTAAAAAACCAAGGTGGAAAGTGGACCGAAAGAAAAATAAAGGACAAGTCGCCATCGGCCTGGTTCAGATGAGCGCGGCCGCCGACCCGGATGCCAATCTGGTCAAGGCCGTAAATAGGATCGAGGCGGCCGCGGGGAAAGGGGCACAGATCGTCTGCCTTCAAGAGCTCTTTCGCTCGCGCTATTTCCCTCAGAGCGAGGATGTCAAAAAGTTCGAGTTGGCCGAGCCCATTCCGGGACCGACGACGGATACCCTGAGCCGGGTGGCGCGGAAAAAAAAGGTAGTCGTTATCGCCTCGGTTTTCGAGAGACGTTCCGCAGGGGTTTATCACAACACCGCCGTGGTCATCGACGCGGACGGATCTATCCTGGGAAGATATCGCAAGATGCATATTCCCGATGATCCTTCCTACTATGAAAAATTCTACTTTACCCCTGGAGATCTCGGCTTTACCACTTTTCATACCCGCTACGCCAAGGTGGGAGTGTTGATTTGCTGGGACCAGTGGTTCCCTGAGGCTGCCCGGCTGACCGCCCTTTCCGGCGCCGAGATTCTTTTCTATCCGACCGCCATCGGATGGCTCCCGAATGAACCCCGCAGTGTTGCTCAGTCGCAGAAGAGTGCCTGGGAGCTGATTCAGCGGGGCCACGCAGTTGCCAACGGCGTTTATGTGGCCGCGGTCAATCGGGTGGGACGCGAAGGAAAGCTCCGCTTTTGGGGCAACTCCTTCGTGGCCAGTCCCTTTGGAGAGGTCGTGGCGTCTGCCGGAGCGGAGCGAGAAGAAATCTTAATGGCCCGCTGCAATCTTGAGAAGATTGATAAGACGCGGCAGAACTGGCCATTTTTGAGAGATCGGCGCATCGATGCCTACGCAGGGCTCACTGCACGTATTCTGGATTAACCTAACAAATTCCTTCCTTGAAGCACTCTCGGCAAGATAACGGCACGATCCAAACGAAGTCCTCCCCCCGTGAACTCGGCTATCGCATGCCTGCGGAATGGGAACCTCATCGGGCGACCTGGCTTGCCTGGCCGCAGAATCAGGAAAACTGGCCCGATCCATTGGAGAAAGTGCAGCAGATTTGGGTCGAGATGGCAAAGGCGATCTCTGAGGAAGAGGGTGTTTGTCTGATCGTAGGAGACGAGCAAGCGGAGTTGGAAGCAACAAAGCGGCTCACAGAGGCCGGAGCGGTCATAGAGCACGTGTCCATCTACAGAATTCCAACGGCGGATGTCTGGATCCGGGACTATGGCCCGACATTCGTTACTCAAAAGGGAGGGGAGCACAACCTGGCCTTCAACGATTGGATCTACAATGCCTGGGGGCGGAAGTACGAGTATTTGATTCAGGACGACAGCGTGACCAAGGAAATAGCTCGTTTTCTCCAGGTGCCTGTCTTTGCGCCCGAAATAGTCCTCGAAGGAGGCTCCATCGAAGTCAACGGATACGGAACATGTCTTACGACGGAGCAATGTCTTTTGAATCCCAATCGAAACCCGCATCTTGGGCAGAAAGACATTGAGAGGATTCTTGGCAATCATCTGGGCGTCGACCATTTTATATGGCTTGGCGAGGGGATTATGGGGGACGACACGGACGGTCACATCGACGATATCG
>JAUXIP010000248.1 GCA_030620935.1 Deltaproteobacteria bacterium
ATGCCGCTTTCGGGAGCCACAACATCCGCAGTCTCTCCCACGCAATCGTTACGGCCAAACATCTGGGAATTCCGGAAAACAGCTACGAGATCCAGATGCTTTACGGAATGGCCGAGCCTATTCGGCAGGCAATGATCCAAAACGGTCAGCGGGTGCGCCTGTATGTCCCTGTAGGAGAACTGCTCCCGGGAATGTCCTACCTGATTCGCCGCCTGATGGAAAACACCTCCAATACCTCCTTCCTGCGTCAGACCTATGCGGAGGAAAAAAATGTAGAAGCTCTGATCTCCGTCCCAACACTTAAGAAAGAGACGACTTTGTTGCAGCCAGAAGTTGGCGTCTCCGCCCCAAATGAGGCGGATTTCCGTAATGAGCCTCCCCTCGATTTTTCACGCTCGGAGAACCGTGATCTATTATTCCAAGCCCTCCGGGACGTACGAGGCAAATTCGGTAAACACTACCCCCTTTGGATCGGAGGAAAGGAGAGAAAAACTACGAGCTGGCTGGAATCCGTAAATCCTTCCGGTCCAAAAGAGATTCTCGGCCGAGTTTCTGTCTCCGGTAGCAGGGAGGCCGATGAGGCCATCGAATCGGCTCAGGGTTTTTTCCCCAAGTGGCGTGCCACTCCAATCCGGGAACGCGCTGCAGTTCTTTTTCGTGCGGCCTCTATCATGAGAAAGAAGCGGTTGGAGCTCGCCGCCTGGGAGCTTTTTGAAGTGGGAAAGGGCTGGCGTGAGGCAGACGCGGACGTGATCGAAGCCATTGACTATCTGGAATACTATGGCCGGCAGATGTTGCGTTTTGATGAACCCTCCACCACTCAGCAGGTACCAGGGGAAAGCAATCTCTACTTTTACGAACCTAGAGGTATCACGGTAGTTATCGCTCCATGGAATTTTCCCTTGGCCATCTTAACGGGAATGACCGCCGCCGCTCTGGTTGCTGGCAACTGCACAATAATAAAACCGGCAGAGCAGTCACCGGTGATGGGGGCATTTCTCTTTAATATCCTACGTGAAGCCGGCCTACCTCCGGCTACCTGTCAGCTCCTGCAGGGAGGAGGAGATCTGGGGGCCTACCTTGTCCGTCATCCGGCGATTCATCTCATTGCCTTTACGGGTTCCCGCGAGGTGGGGTTGGAGATTCTGCGTGAAGCTCACACACACCAACCCGGACAGGAACATATCAAGCGCGTGATTTGTGAAATGGGGGGAAAGAATGCCGTCATCGTAGACGGAGATGCCGATCTCGACGAAGCCGCAGTCCATATCATCGACTCGGCCTTCGGATATCAGGGACAAAAGTGTTCCGCTGCTTCCAGGATCATCCTAGTCGAAGAAGTATACGATCGGTTGTTGTCGCGTTTGGTGGGAGCCGTTAAAAGCCTGAAAGTCGGCCCGCCCGAGGATCCGCGGAACTTTATCGGTCCAGTCATTGATTCAGAGGCACGGGAAAAGATCAAAGACTACATCAACATAGGCAAGAGTGAAGGCAAGTGCCTGGTAGAGATGGAAATGCCTAAAGATGGTTTTTTTATCGGTCCGGTAATTTTCTCGGGGATCGATCCGCATCACCGTTTGGCCCAAGAAGAAATTTTTGGACCGGTCCTTTCCGTAATCAAGGCGCGGGACTTCGACGAGGCACTGAGGATCGCCAACAGCTCTCCCTATGCCTTGACTGGAGGGATCTTCTCCCGCTCTCCCGCGCATATTGAAAAGGCGCGCCGAGAGTTTCACGTGGGCAATCTCTACATCAACCGGGGAATTACAGGGGCGATAGTAGAGCGACAACCCTTCGGCGGACTCAAGCTCTCAGGCATCGGCTCTAAAGCAGGCGGCCCGGACTATCTCCTCCAGTTTCTCGAACCCCGCACCATCTCCGAAAACACCCTGTGCCGTGGATTTGTACCACCAGAGGATTTGAGGAGGTGCTAAATCACTTCAGAACTCCTCTGTACAAAAACACGCAATATCCTGCGTGATAGAGTCAAAGAGTAGCAGTCAAGTCCGCCATTGGTTGACATCGTAGCTCCTTAACGGATAGTCTTTTTTTAAGATTCTGATGAACAGGGAGGCATCATGACCCAGAAATCTACAGAAAAATGGCAGGAACCCACGGGAGAAAAACAAAAGGCGGGGTACGGAAAATTTCCCCGGCCAAAGACTCCTTACGACGTTTTCATGGAAGAGCAGGAGATCCCCATTTACCGTGAAATCGGCGTAAAAAGAGTGCAAGACCTTCCCTTCAAGCCTTGGAAGCGCATGGGCGGTAAGGGGACCTTTATCCAGCTCCTCGGCACAGAGGGGCTTTGGGGCTCTTACGTCATTGAAGTGCCGGGCGCCGGCGCGCTGAACGCGGAGCGGCACCTGTACGAAGAACAATACCTTGTTGTCGAAGGGCGTGGGACTACGGAGGTCTGGGCCGACTGGAGCGACAAAAAGCTCACGTTCGAGTGGCAGGCAGGTTCCTTATTCTCGATCCCGATAAATGCCTGGCACCGGATTGTCAACGCCACTTCCAGTCCGGCGTTGCTGCTGGGGGGGACGACCGCGCCAAACGTTATGAATTTATTTTCCAACTCGGATTTTATCTTTAATTGCCCTTACAACTTCAAAGACCGGTTCGATCCGACGGATGATTACTATAAGCCCAAAGAAGAGATCGAACCGGACCCGGTGCGTGGGCTGGCAATGCGTCAGACTAACATCATTCCAGACATTGTGAATTGCGAGCTGCCCCTGGACAACCGGCGATCACCCGGCTATCGCCGGATCGAGCCCCATATGACCGGAAACCATTTCTACATGTGGATCGGGCAGCATGAAAACGGACGGTACTCCAAGGCCCATGCCCATGGTTCGGCAGCCGTGCTGATCTGCCTTAGGGGAAAGGGTTACACTTATACCTGGCCCAGCACCTTCGGCCCAACGCCTTGGAAGGATGGCCATGGCGATGAAGTAAGGCGGCAAGACTACGAACCGGTAGGGATGGTCAGCGCCGCGCCCATGGGCGGCAACTGGTACCACGCCCATTTCGGCATCAGTAAGGTTCCGCTTCGCCTGACGGCCTGGTTCGGACCCAACGCGCCCGGGCGAGAGAGAGGCCGGCCGGGTGAGCGGGCGATTGACTATGGCGCCATCGAAATCAAGGATGGCGGGACCGCGGTCGCTTATCGGGACGAAGATCCGCACCTCCGTGAGGAGTACAAGGCCACGCTTGAAAGAGAAGGCGTCGTTTCCAGGATGGACGACTCGCTCTACCAGTAAGCAAGGCTTTTCAAACAGGAAGTCCATGGCGACGCCATCGCGGCACCTCGGTTTCACCGGAGCCGGCCGTCACATCGTCGAAGAAGACGAAATTAAGCTCACCAGTGTCGGGGTCGATATCGGCTCCTCTACGTCTCATCTCGTCTTCTCCCGCCTCGAACTGAAACAACAGGGCACGCGTTATATTGTCGTTAAGCGTACCGTTCTCAGCGAGTCCGAGATCCTGCTGACTCCTTATGTTGATATGCAGACCATTGACGCGGAAGCTCTGAAGAGCTTCATCGACCGTCAATACAAGACAGCGGGGCTCAGCCGAGAAGATGTAGATACCGGTGCGCTCATTCTTACGGGGGTCGCCGTGCGCCGCCGGAATGCCCGGGCTATCGGAGAACTCTTCGCCAAGGAGGCGGGTCGGTTCGTTGCAGTCAGTGCGGGCGACAGCCTGGAAACCACAATGGCCGCTCATGGTTCGGGAGCAGCAGGTCGGTCCGCCGACTGCGACGGAGTCATTTTAAACGTCGACGTAGGCGGAGGCACGAGCAAAATTGCGATCTGCTCCAAAGGTAAAGTTCGCGAGGTAACGGCCTTAGATGTTGGCGCCCGGCTCGTGGCGCTCGATGACGGCGGGGTGGTTACCCGTATTGAGGAAGCAGGGCACCGTCATGCCAGAGCCGCAGGGATCAGACTCGAGCTTGGACAAAGCATTGATCATGCTGGATTGCAGGCTTTAGCCTCCACCATGGCCGATCGATTGATGGAGGTAGTCAGTCTAGGCGATCTATCTCCCGAAACAAAATCTTTGTTACGCCTGCCGCCGCTTTCATACCGTGGCAAGGTGGATTTCATCATATTCTCTGGGGGAGTTTCCGAATTCATCTACGGTCATGCAGACGGAAACTTCGGCGACCTGGGGTTGTTGTTGGCCGAAGAAATCATGCAGAGGGTTAAAGAACGGAGCATGCCGGTTACGGAACCCACTGCTAGGATTCGGGCGACCGTTATCGGCGCCTCGCAATATACGATTCAGGTGAGCGGTAGTACCATTTTCGTTGAACCGTTAGAGGCATTACCAGTCCGTAATATCCCCGTCGTGACGC
>JAUXIP010000323.1 GCA_030620935.1 Deltaproteobacteria bacterium
AGCGGAGGCATACTTAAACAGTACGTTGGGGCGAGCGGATCGAGCTCAACGAAACAGATGGGCCTTTTCCAACAGGCTACCAAGGCCTGACTCTCTATCGGCTATTGGCTGTAGCTTTCAGGCACGCCTGGTACATCTTTTTGTAACGGTTCCGTAATGTTGTGATCTTCGTATCAGTCCCCAAACACTTTGCTGGTGAAAATTCCGGCGCCGCGGGCCCCGCATCCCTTTCGAAGTCTCTGACTTGAGCGAGGCCCCGTTCAAACAACGGAAGCGCGTCGGCATGCCGCCCCGTTTCGTGATAGTTGGCCGCTAGGGGAAGATTTGTAAAATACTGATCGGGCTGTAATTGTAGCGCGAGCTTTTGCACGAATTCCGCCTGCTTGTAATTCCGTTGTTCCTGCAGCTGGAATCCGAAACGCGCGAATAAGCAAGCGATCTCTCCCATCGCCGCCTCCCGGTCCGTGTCTGCGGCAAGGTGGGGATAATGATCACGTTGGTAGTGGCAGTTCTCCGAAACGGAGACGAAACGCATGACGTCTTCCTTCGTGGAAAAACGTGAGACGACTTCGGCGAGAAAGCGGTGCGGGAACATCCTCCAATCCCCGCGAGTTGCCAAGAGTTGCAAAAGGCATTCCTGCTCGGAACGCCCGCTTTTTTCCAAGGCGCGGTAGCGCCGGAGCATCCCGGCCACTCTCGCTTTCGGGGTCATCCGCGATCGAGATACCAGCCGGTACAGGGTGATGGCCGCTACAAAGATCAAGATCCAAAACATCACATTATTCATGCTGGCCGTCCTCCTTTTATGAAACACATGAAACCGCGGATGGGTCAAGCGAGACAGGATGTCTTGGGCGGAGCGCTTTCAGTGCAGCAAGATTTTTTGGCCTGCCATGCGATCAAATAGGGCTGTTCCACAGCAAAGAGGACCCTAATTTCCTCCTTCGCCATTGCCCCGGGCTCGACTCATAAAACCCATGGTGATAATAGGATGCGGCGAGGGAGTGGTTTTTAGGACAAACGACTTATCAACGGTAAGTCAGGGAGGGCATCTACGCCCTGTCCGAAAAGTGCTAGAAGTGCTACCCATAGCGGTGGAGCGGGGGTTAGATGGGATGAGTTGTGGAAGATCCAGGGGTGATGTTTTTTAATCCGCCTACGCAGACAGCCGTCGGCCATAGCCTATGGCGTCGGGCGAAGACCTCGGGCGGCCTACTCCGACGTAGTACCCTACCCGTCCTTCGTAGCCCTTTGGCTTCTTCGGCGGACTCCGCCGAAGAAGTTAACAATACCACGGGCGTAAGCCCGTGGAGCTTCATTCTATGATTTTTTATCGCTGCGTTTTGGTTTGCTCGATCACTTCATGCATCTCGAAATTATTCGGGCCGGCGAAGATCTCAGGGCGCGGCCGGTGTCTGTGTGCCTCCTGAAATTTCGGTCTGTCCGTCCAGGCACGAACTCGGAAACTTGCGAGCGGCTTGCACATGAGGGCAACGCGGATGCAAACACCTGGTCTTTAATCGCCGGGTCTGAACCTGCCAAGCGTTACGCTGCACTTTGAAAAGGTGTTCCTCACTTTCACGAACGATCGGCAGCTGGAATCATGATTTTTTGGCCGATGTAGATAAAATTAGGATTCTTCACGGTCTCCATGTTGGCCTCGTAGATCTTTCTCCATTTAAACATACTTCCATAGTACCGGAGGGCCAGGTGGCTGAGGGTATCCCCAGCCCGGACCGTGTATGCCTGTCCTACAGCTGGCGCGCTTGGTGACGGCAGCACAGGCTTGACTACGGGCGAGACGGATTTCACCTCTTCCCGGGATGCCGGCTTAGGTTTTGAAACGACCTTGGCCTTCTCTTCCACCGGCGTCTCCTTCTTCTTAACCACAACAGGAGAAGGACTCGGCGCCTTACGGCTTGCCATGACAGGGACGGGTTGTTGGTACAGACGGTCAATAAACCCAGAGCTGTCCAGCTCCTTGACGAAGGTTAAGTCCACGAACTCCTCAGGATTGGCTGTCTTAGCCTCAGGATTTCTCTTGGCTAACCGGTTCAGCATGACCTTAATTCCTCGCACTGTGGGATACGGCTTCTCTGGAAGCAGAACCTGCCCCATGACCTCGTAAGTCTCCTCCAGCGCCTCCGAATCATCAGACTTCAGATACTTGGACATAATCGCCAGAGATTCCTTGCGGTGGGTTTTATAATAGTGGATTCCCTCGACATAGGCCCTCATGACATTGTGCAGCAGTTCAGGCCGAGATTGGATCAAGGCCTGGGTGGTGGCTAGACCGGTGTGTTGATATTCGAGCCCCAGCATCTGCAAATCGGCCAGGGCGGAAAACCCCAGCTTTTTTGCCTCCAGAGTTTTGGGGACCGATAGCATCACTCCCTGAACCTTCCCCTCCTGGAGGGCCCGCATCCGCGAGGGCTGACTGCCGATCTCCAAAATGGCCACGTCTTTCTGCGGTACTAACCCAAACTGCTCGATGGCATAGCGCGTGGCAAAGTCCGAGGAGCCCCCGAACCGGCTCACCCCCACTGCCTTCCCCTTCAACTGCTCGGGCCGCGTAATGGTCTTGTCAACGATAAACTGATAGGGCATGGTATTGACCGCCCCGGCAATCATCACGACATCGGCGCCCTTAAGACGGCTGCGCAGTACCCCGGCTCCTCCTACCTGCGCAACTTCCACATCCCCGGCGATCATGGCCTTGACGGCCTTGGTTCCCCCCTTGAGAAGAACCAGCTCAACATCCAGACCGTATTTGCGGAAAAAACCCGCTTCATAGGTAACCCACACCGGGGCCATACTGCCCGAGATAGAGCTGTAAGCAATTCTGACCTTTTGCCGGTCCCCTGCCGAACCCTGCGCGGCATCTGCGCGCCCTCGCTTCGCGCCCTGGCGAGAAATGCGGGCTAAGTTGCCTCCCTCGGAACCGGATAAATCGCAGTGCTACGCGGGGGGGCCTGCTCCCATCTTTTGGCGGGTTTCTGTCATTCCTAGGAAAAGGATGGCCGGATTAGATGGAAAAAAATTGACCAGAATTGACCAAAAAATGTAAACTGTCAACTCGCAAAAAGCACTAGCGCCTTTCTAATCCATTGATTTCCCTATATTTTCATATTTTGGCACGTTTTTAGCGTCCTTTCGGTCACACGTGTTTTGTTCTTGTTTTTTTGTAAGGTAAGGCCTAGTAAGGAAAAGTAACTTTTATGCAGTTCTTTAAATCAAGCGAAGATCAATCCTCTTTTAACTTAAGCAGTGAAATAGCCGAGCTTAAAGAGACTTTTCAAAGCCGGATCAACAGGCTAGAGTCGGCCCTTAATCAGGAAGAGGCGTCGACTTCTAGCGCAACCCAGCGGGTCGAGGAGATAGAAAAGAGTCTCCAAGGAGAGGTCGCTACTCTGAAAGATCGGCTAAGAGAAAAGGAAGAACAGCTAGAGAGCCGCAACACAGAGCTAAAAGACCTCCAGTCCAAGATGGACATCCTCGTGAATCGGGCGACCCAGATGGAATCCACTATCAAAGAGGCGGAGACGTCGGTTACCAGTGAAAGTCGGAGGGCCGAAGAAATTGAATCGGGTCTCAAGGAAGAGATCAACACTCTGGAAGGTCGGCTCAAAGAAAAGGAAAAGCTTCTAGGGGTTCGTGATACGGAGCTAAAGGGTTTCAAACGCCGGATGAGCTCGAATACCAATGGCGGGGA
>JAUXIP010000347.1 GCA_030620935.1 Deltaproteobacteria bacterium
CTGGACCTTTGTAATCCCTGGAATCTGAGCGATACCTGACCGGACATCGTCGATCACTTCGTCCGCCGTCCGCTCCCGGTCCTCGTGGAGCTGCACCACAAACTGTCCCAAGTTAGGCCCCCGTTCGGCGCGGTGGATGTCCAGAAAAGTGACCCCAACGTTGGTTGCCAGCGACTTGAGTTCACCCTGGGGTAGTTTTTTTATCACCTGCTCTGCCTGCTTAGCTATCGCCAGCGTATCTTCGATCTTAGAGGCGGGGGAAGTTTCGAAATTGATAAAGAACTGAGAAGTCTCAAACTGGCGAAACAACACGAAGGGGATCCGATATAGAGCCGTGGTCGACAGCAATGCGGTGATGCAAACGAGAAGGGCGACAGAAACATAGCGCCATCTAAGCGCTATGGTCAACAAGTTGCTATAGGAAGTGCGCGCCCGCAACAGCCAGGGCGATGTCCTGCCTCGAACCTTCTGGGCGTAAGCTGGGCTAATGAGATCTGTTAGGTGAGAGGGGAGAATCAGAAGCACCTCTATGAGAGAAGCAAAAAGGGCAAAACTGACTACTATGGGGATAGGCGCTAAAAAAACTCCCATGGTGCCTGGAAGCATCAAGAGCGGGATAAACGCGGAAATCGTGGTTAGTACTGTAGCCACCACTGGCCAGGCCACTTCAGTTGCCCCTTTCGTGGCTGCCTGGCGTGAGTCCATTCCCTGCTCAACGTAACGATAGACATTCTCCGTGACAATGACGGCGTCATCAACCAAAAGGCCCAGGACCAAGATCAGGCTAAAGAGGGAGACCATGTTCAGACTGATCCCGTACCCGGACATGAAAATGATAGCTCCGAGCATGGCAAACGGAATTCCAAATCCGGTCAGTATGGCGATCCTGGTCCGGACAAAGGCCCACAGGGCTATTAGGACAATAATGAGTCCGAAGAGACCACTCCAACGAAGCGTGTTGAGGCGGTTGTTAATAATGACCGAGAAGTCGTTGAACACCCCGATCGTTATGGTTTCGGGTAGACGGTCGCGGACCTCCTTCACTAGGGCTCGAACGCGCGCAGCAATGTCAATGGCATCTCCTTGACGCTCCTTGACAACTACCATATTGACGGCAGGCTGACCGTTGAAGCGCCCCATGGTGGTGGCGTCCTTGAAGGCCTCCCGTACCGTTGCGATATCTCCTATAGTCAGAGGATGGCCGACTTCTTTGGAACGTAGAATGATTTGCTCGACGTCTTGGACCCCGGCGGCCTCGCCCAGAGTCCGTAAAAGAATCTCGCCACGGGAGGTCTTCAGCGTTCCTCCCGGAACGTTTTTGTTATGGCTGGCAACAACGGCCCTTATATCGTCGAGGCTTAGGGCGTACTGATCGAGCCGTTCCGGATTCACCTCGACCCAGATTTGCCTCTCGCGGATACCTAGGATGTGGACGGTAGCAACTCCGTGTAAGCGACGCAGGTCGTCGCGGAGGTCCTTGGCCACTTCTCTGAGTGTCGCCTCATCGATATCTCCGGCTAATGAGACAGTGATGACCGGAAAAGAGGACTTTACCTCATTGACCCGTGGCTCCTCTGCCTCTTCCGGTAGTTCAGGGACGTTATCCAGGGCCGCTCGCACATCGCTCAATGCCCGGTTCATGTCGGTATCCGGTTGGAACTTAACCAGGATCTCAGAGCGACCCTCTTGGGAAACCGATAGGAGCTCATCCACGTCATCCACTTGTGCCACTTCTTCCTCAATCTTGGCGGTTATGAGCTTTTCAACCTCCTCAGGGGATGCTCCCTGGTATTCCGTGGTGATCTGAATCGCCTGACGGGAGAAGTCGGGGAACATCTCCCTATGCATATTTAAATAAGTGACTGTTCCTGCCCCTATGACAAGGATGGTAAGAAGATTTACCAGCACCCGATTCTGGACGGAGAACTCCACCAACTTTTTCACGGTTCAAGCTCCCGTCTGCCTACGACATGGATCGCGGCTCCGTCCTGAAGCAGGTTCTGCCCAGTGACCACCAGGAGATCGTTTGCCTTGAGTCCTTCAACTACCAAGTAGCGAGACCCAAAGGTCCTTCCGATAGTGACAAAACGGCGGATGGCTGTTCCTTTCTCCAAGTCGGCGACGAAGATCTCATGCGTTCGGGATCTGGTAAGGACGCTTGAGCGTGGGATCAAAATAGCATTTTGATAAGTTCGCACTGGAATATGGGCGCGCGCAAACATTCCCGGAAGCAAACCTTTCGGGCCACGCTTTTTAATTAAAATCTCCACAGGAAATGTCCGGGTTTCATTGTCTGCGCGAGGGCCGATATGTTGAACCCGGCCTTGAAAAGGCTCGGGCAAACCGCTAACGAATACCTCGGCTGTTATGCCGGAACGGAGAAAGTGAATGTCTTCCACATGGATTCGTACTAAAAGCTTTACGGTTGTAAGATCGGCGAGCCGGAAGAGGACTGTGCCGGGGGAGACCTGTTCCCCTAGAGTGGTCTTTTTTTCAGATATGACCCCGGCAAAAGGAGCTCGCACATGAGTGTCGGCTAATTCCTCCCGCGCCCGCGCCCGCTCGGCTTGGGCCGAGGCTAGCTCGGCCTCAGCCACTTTGCGTTGGGCCTCAGCTTCCCTGAGCCCGCTCTCGGCACGCTCTAGCTCTACTTCGGATTGACGGACGGCCAATTCCGCACGCTCTACCTCTTGTTTGGCGATCAACTCTTTCTCGAGCAGGTTGATCAACCGATTGTGCTCTGCACGGGCTAGCCGAAATTCTTCCCGATTAAGGGGGATAAGCTTTCTTTGCCGTTCTATGTCTACCTTTCTACGTTGGAGTTCCGCCCGAGCCCTGGCGACGAGGGCTTCTTGGTGGTTTAACTCGATTTGAAAACGGGTAGGATCAATTTCAGCAAGCATAGCTCCTTGCTTTACGGTCACCCCCAGCTCGATTTCCGGAGGGATCCGCGTCACAGGGCCTGAGACCTTGACACTGACTGCGGCCTCTCGGATGGCCTGAACGGTTCCGAGAGCCTCCAGGCGGTGGGTGAAATCGCGTGGGGTGATGCTGGCCACTTCTACCGGCACAGGAACGGGTTCCGGTTTGGGCTGATCCACTTCTTCTTTGGATAAGATCAGATAAATGCCGACCCCAGTGATGAGAGTCATCGCAAGGATCAAAAGAAGGGAGATTCTGCGTTTGGTCATGGCTGGAGACTCCGCAAGGTTGTCTGAGTAAACGTTTCTCTCATGGCCTCTAGGTCGAAGGCCTCTCGGTCGCAGAGCCATTGTAGGACCAGTCCGTCCAGGGAGGCCAAGATAACGGCGGAAGCCAGCAAAGGGTTATCACAACGAAAGGTGCCATCCTTAACACCCGCGCCGATGATAGCAGCGACCTCGTCTCGTGAGATCCTATAAGATTCCCTAAGGCGTGTTTGGAGCAGGGCCTGCTGTTCCCCTCGGCCTCCCACAGCCCAGAAGTCAAAGAAGACCAG
>JAUXIP010000403.1 GCA_030620935.1 Deltaproteobacteria bacterium
ACTTCCGACTCATCCGGTATCGGTAGGGTGATGTCTAGCTTTTTCGCCAGTTGGGGGTAAAGCCGCTCAAACTTGATATGCAAGCTCAAGAGGTGACCCAACTCGTCCCGGGCAATACGTTGGAAAATCTTCTTTACCTTCTCGCACCTCGCCAATACTGAAGCACTACTATAGAGGGCAAAAGAGGCCTTCTCGCCATTGGCGGCCAACTGAAGTATTTCCTGACTATTGAGCTTTGCTTCCATGATTTATTACTCCGCAATTTATAGACCTAAAAGATCCATCTTACAACCCCTAGGTAATGTTTCATAGTTCGCCTCCCCTACACTATTGAGGTAGCTGGTAAAAAAGCCATTTTTACGCTATTGGTCTGAATGTGCGTATCTGCTCATTGTTGCCTAGCGCCACGGAGATCGCTTTTGCCCTGGGACTGGGTGATTCGGTTGTGGGTGTTACCCACGAATGCGACTATCCCCCTGAAGCAAAGCAAAGAGAGGTTGTGGTAAAGAGCGCTATTGATCCTCACCATATTGATAGCGGCACGATCGACAAAATCGTCACCGGACACCTCAAGGCCAAAAAGAGCCTTTACACCATTGATCTTGCTCGTTTCAAAGAAACCAACCCTGATCTCATCCTGACCCAAGGACTCTGCGACGTCTGCGCCCTTGATTATCAGGAAGTCTCTGAAGCAGCCAAAACTTTTGCCCGGAAACCGAACATAATTTCCCTTACTCCCGGAACTCTCACCGACGTGCTCAAGGATATTGCGCGCGTAGGACAGGCCACGGGAACGCCGAGAGAAGCGGCAGCTCTTGTCGATCAGCTATCTGCGCGAATTCAACATGTTAGAGAACAGGCCTCCCGGTCCGCTCTTCGGCCAAGGGTCGCATGTGTGGAATGGCTGGACCCGATCTATTGCGCCGGTCACTGGGTACCTGAAATGGTAGGGCTTGTCGGGGGAATAGATGGGCTGGGCAAGATGGGCCAGCCTTCTCAAAAGATCGATTGGAGCCAAATGATAGAGTACGGACCGGAGATTATGGTCCTCATGCCCTGCGGTTTTAATGTGGAGCGAACCCTCAGAGAGATCGACTTGCTGTACAGACTCCCGGGCTGGAAAGATTTGCCCGCAGTCAAAGAGGGGAAGCTATTTGCCGTCAACGGCCACGCCTATTTCAGCCGTTCAGGACCCCGTCTGATCGAGGGCTTAGAGATCCTCGCTCAAATCGTCCACCCAGAGTCCTTTCCCTGGAAAGCCGCACCGGACGCTGCCGGGAAGCTGAACTAGAAATTATGCTGGCACGTCTGTTCCTGCTGTTCACCATCGTTCCCCTGGCCGAGCTCTACCTCTTGATAAAGATAGGCTCGTACATGGGGGCGTTTAACACGATTCTCCTTATCTTGATTACGGGCATCCTGGGCGCCCTTCTAGCCCGCCTGGAAGGGCTGAGAACGCTGCGTCAAATCACGCTAAGCCTTAATCAGGGGATCGTCCCTGCAGAAGAGTTAGTGGACAGCGTCCTCATTTTTGTCGCGGGTATTGGTCTCGTAACCCCGGGCGTTCTCACTGATGTCATGGGACTCCTTTTGCTCCTCCCCTATACACGGACCATCTTCAAACGCTGGCTGAGAAAGAGGTTTGATCGGATGGTCAGCTCCGGCAATATGCAAATTCATTTCCGAAGTGGGAATCGGGACAATTTCTGATCGGAAGGAACCGTCCGCGCAGCTCTCCCAGTCGCGGGAGATACTGGAGCTGGCGATTCCTGCAATGCTGGCCATTGCCAGCGAACCCATCCTGAATCTAGCAGACACCGCGATGCTTGGACGCCTCGGGGTGGAACCACTCGCGGCACGCGCCATTGCCTCCGCCCTGATCGGCGGGATCTACTGGATCTTCACCTTCCTGATCTTCGGCACTACAACTCTGGTAGGACGCCACCGGGGGGCAAACAACCCAAAGGCCTGCGGTGAAATTTATCTCCACGCAATTCTCATTGCCGTCCTCGGCGGTATCACGGTTTCATTTTTATTTATTCTCTTTGCCCCTCATCTATACGCCGCAATGGGTGCTCAGGACGAAGTTCTGATCTTGGGCACCTCCTATTTTCGAATCCGCATCGCCGGTACGCCCTTTACCTTCCTCTGGTTTGCTAGCGTGGGATTTTTACGAGGCATTCAAAACACTCGAACGCCCATGCTGATTGCTTTATTCGTCAACGGGCTCAACATCGCCCTGGATTATGCCCTCATCTACGGAGAGTTTGGGTTTCCTAGTATGGGGCTCCAAGGAGCTGCCATAGCCTCCGTTGCCTGCCAAGTATTAGGGGCTGGACTCTGCCTCTGGATACTCTTCTCTTCCTCTTACGCCACCGAATACGGGCTAACCCAATGGAGATTTCACCCAAGCAGTTTTCGCTCTTTGGCTACCATTGGACGCGATCTTGCTGTGAGGACCGGGGCGCTCCGCTTCTCCCTGATCTTCGCCACAGCAATGGCTTCGAGAATGGGAGCGGTCGTCTTGTCGAGTCATGAAATCGCGTTTCAACTGTGGATTTTTTGCTCTGATTCGGTCGATGGTATAGCGGTAGCCGGGCAGGCCTTGATAGCTAAACACCTGGGCGCCGATCGGACGGAAAAAGCCCTCCGATTGGGTAAGACCCTCATTCTCTGGGGATGCAGTGCCGGGGTTGTATTTGGACTTGGCTATTTTTTCTTTAAGGGACCCCTGATCCACCTATTCACAAATAGCCCTGACATGATCCAGTCCCTGAACAACGAGATTTTTCCCTTGCTTATCCTGTTTCAGC
>JAUXIP010000205.1 GCA_030620935.1 Deltaproteobacteria bacterium
ACGGTCAGCTCCCCCCCATCGTAAGAAATCGTGTCACCTTCCGCGTCTGTGAAATCCTCCCCCCCCAGATAGACCGAGCGCACACGGGAGATTCCCACCTTTGCCCCACACCGCTTTTTCAACGCCATGGCTCCCCCGCAGTGATCCATATGAATATGAGTCAAGAGAATCTTTTCGACTCTCTTTCCTCCCATGGCCTCCATTTGATCTAAGATACCGTCGATATTCTCGTTTGACGTGAGAGCAACGTCGATAACCGTAATCTCCTCCCGACCCAGAAGATACTGCCTGGTTCCCTCCAGCGTCATATATCCCGGGTTAGCCGCCGTAAAGTCACGAATATGTTTCAAGTTCTGCACGAAATATATAGACTAACAATTGAATTATACTGAAGAAATACCTAATAGCCTTGCCAACTCCAGGGCACGGCGGGCACGCTCTACGATAGGCCGGTCGATCAGTTGGCCACCAAGGGAGATAGATCCATCTCCTCTGGCTACTGCCTCCTCGTAAGCCTTGACCACTTGATTAGCGTAATCGATCTCCTCTGCGGATGGGCTAAAGACGCTGTTGATTGGATCGATCTGCGAAGGGTGAATAAGCGACATGCCTGAGAAGCCGAGCTGACGTGACTGACGAGCAAAACCAAACAAACCTTCCGTGTCCTTGAGATCCACCCATACACCATCCACCGCCTGAACATGGGCGGAGGCAGCTGCCATCACCATGGCCGAGCGAGCATAAATCATGTCGCGCGCTTCTCCTTCCCGGGAGGTGGGAAGTCCCAATTCCCGGCCGAAGTCCTCGGCCCCAAACCTCAACCCAATCACCCGCGAGGAGCAACAGGCAATGGCTGGGGCGTTATAAAGGCCCTTCGGGCTCTCGATAGCAATCAGCAGTTTGATGTTGCCCGAGTCAATATTGAGCTTCGGTTCACGCTCATTCAGGATCGCTTCGACCTTCAACACTTCCTCCGTAGTCTCGACTTTGGGCAACACTAAACCGTCCAGACCGGTGCTGAGAACCGCGTCCAGGTCTGCGGTCATGCGAGGATGACCAATGGCGTTGATCCTCACGAAGCGAGTTGGGGTATTTGGCAGACGCTCGCGGGCCAGCGCCTCGGCAATGAGTTTTCGTGCCGTATCTTTTTCGTTTGAGGCTACGCCATCCTCGATATCGAGCATGATAGCGTCGGTGTTGAGCCCGAAGGCTTTGTCGATCATCCGCTGCCTATGCCCGGGCACAAACATCCAAGAACGCTTCAAATCCATTTCGATGTAACCTCTTTACTTCCAGGCGGGAGTTGCCGAAGATTGAAGAAAGTAGCGGATCAATTTGACTTAACTCAGGATTTCGTGATCTCCTTTTGCATCGGTGTCAGGGCCTTAGCTACACCGATCATGCTGTTCCTGGTCACCAATCCCGCCAAATCTTCCTCACTCAGGTTCTCGGTTCCCTCTGGGCGCGTTGGAATCACAAGGTAACGAGTCTCCGCGGTACTGTCGACAACGCGGGCTTCCACTTCCTCGGATAATTCCAATCCCATCTCTTTGAGGACTCGGCGGGGATCGACGACTACCCGGGATCTGTAAGTCGTGCTCTTGTACCATTCCGGCGGCTGTCCCAAGAGTTGACGGGGGTAACAGGAACAGAGAGTACAAACTACCACGTGATGGACAGTGCCCGTGTTCTCGAGCGCCACGAGCTGGTTCGCCGTTGACATATCGATTCCCAGCTCTTCCGCTGCAGCCTTTCCGTCCTCCAGCAACCGCTTTTTGTATTCCGGATCTACCCAAGCACGCACCACGACTCTCGAGCCCTGGTGAGGCGAGATCCCTTCGTTTTCCTCGACCTTGCGCCGCACCTCGTCTGTCGTGATAATCCCCTTCTCCCTTAGGAGATTACTGATGGCAAGCACTCGTTTCTCAAAAGGAGTCATCTCGTGCTCTTCCATATGAATAGGATTGTTCGTGTGAAACTGTTCAAATACATTATCATGATCATGGCCATGACCGCCCGAAGGTTGCTTAGCCTCCCGCTCCAAACGTGAGACCTCTTCTTGGTCAAGAATTCCCTTTTCCTTCAGGAGATTCCCTATGGCAGACGCGCGCTTCTCAAAGTAGCTCGGGTCATGGTCTTTGACCACATCCGATCGACTGGGATCTTCACTATGCAGCTGCTTGGTATCCTTAGCCATGATTCCTCCTTGAAAGGATAAGGCTCAACCGCTATCGCGGTATAAGCCAGTGTTCGAATATATCGGCTTGGATCTTGTTTACCCCAGCAGGGGTAGGCCGGTCGTTCCAGACATGGGCGAGATCAAACTCGACAGAATAGAGATTCACCTTGGGAAGACCGTCTTTGCCGTAAGCGAGTTGTTCCGGGTTTTTAAACTTTCCCCGTACACTCTCCACGACGCCCTCTTTTCCCCGGAGATAAAAGGGTGTCCGGATGTGCCTTAATTCCTGTAACTCGATCACACGGACTGGATCACCCACTTTGAAACGAAATGACATCTTCACACCGCCCTTTTTATACCAAGTCTCCCAAAAAGACTAGGGAAATCCCTTTTCTGACAAACAATTCCTTTTTACCGCATCTTTTTATGAACCACCCCGTAGCAAGCTGCGGGGAATTGATCCCAAAGAGATTAAAAAAACGTACACACCAGTTCTTTTCATCTGTACCTTTTGGCCTCTTATCGTGCTTCCAGGGAACATGTTGCCCCAGTTTATTTTTAGGATACTTTTTTATTTTTGTTATATCAAATACTATCTTACCTACCGTTTTGTAAATTTGTATACTCATATTACGAATGCACACCCTAGGAAGGATTTTATGGATAGAGCAATTGTAACGGTGAAAGGTCAGATAGTCATTCCTTCTAAGCTTCGGCGTAAGTTTGGCATTAAGAAAGGAACGCAGGTTTACGTATATGAGCGGGATGGCGAGATCGCGATAAAGCCTATCACAGATGACTACATTCGAAATATGGCCGGAATGGCAGGTACCAAGGGCAAACTCCTCAAAGCGTTGATGGAAGAGAAAGCCAAGGAGCGCAAGCTGTGAGAGCCGCCGTAAGGGTTTTAGACAGCTACAGCCTCATTGCTTACATAGAGGGCGAAGCCGGCAAGGACACGATGATTGAGATCTTCTGTTCCGCGAGAGACTCCGGGAAAGAGTGCCTTCTCAGCGTGGTGAATTGGGGTGAAGTCTACTACATCACGCTCCGCGAGGCAGGTCGGCAACGCGCGGATGAAGTTGCGCACCTTATCTCGACGCTGCCTATTCATATTGTTTCAGCCGACTTAGATCTGGCTAAACAAGCCGCGATCTTTAAGTCGAGCAAAAAGATGTCCTACGCCGACTGCTTTGCCGCATCATTGACTAAAAGTCGCCGAGCAGAGTTGGTAACCGGCGACAAAGAGTTCAGGCAAGTAGAAACTGAGATGAAAATTTTATGGCTATGAAAAACCGGAGATTGCTCCGGCAGAATTAGTCAACAAAAGATTCGAGCCGTAGGCGACCCGATAGCTTCGCAAAACTTCCCTAGAAAATAAGCTAGTCCGCATAAAAACCTAATCCCGGAACGACACGATAACCTAATAATAGAACAACGAGACTCCCTGTACATTCTCTCTTGTTGCGCCGATGAGCTATAGAGACTGGCTTTATGCATCAAAGAATGGCTTTTTTTGAGCTATAAAAACATTATTTCTACGCAAGAACGAGCTATGTAAAAAGAGTTGCTTGCCGCTTTCTCGCGTTTCTTCCTGGAAGTATGCATCGACCAAGTGAGCTTCATGGAAGAGCTCGTTCAACCGGATCACTTGCGCACGCGTATTCTCATGTGGACCGAGGAAGAGATCCGACTTGGCCATCTTCCGCCGAAATGCGGCGACCTGCTGTGGCCCCACGCCGAGTTCCGTCGCGAGCGGCAGAATAAATCAATAATCAGGCCCGACCCCCAGAACACTCCGTTCCACGAGAAGTTTGACATCCAATCCAAAGAAGTAGAGAATTCATCGAGTGCCACGTACTGCCGTACTGTTAGGACTTCGCAAAGAGGTGCATGGACAGCAGCAAAAGAAAGAGGAGAGAACATGAAGCTTAAGGTCATCGTACATGAAGCTGAAGAGGGCGGTTACTGGGCTGAAGTGCCAGGTATTCCAGGCTGCGCGACGCAAGGAGACACCTTCGACGAGCTGTTGATAAATCTTTATGACGCTGTCGAAGGTTGCCTCTCAGTTGACGTTAAGGATATTCAGATCTCCGCCAATGACAAAGTTCTAGATATCGCAGTTTGAAAACTGTCTCGGGAAAATATTTCTATTAACCCACTCTCAAGGCCGTTTCCACTCACTGCCCGAACCTCACGATTTACGAGTACGTTTGCTTCGTGGGGCGAATCACGAATCCAACAGCACTGTCCAGCTAAGAAGCGGCCGGTACGCCCTGCAAAGATTGTCTAGACTGAAAGGTCTGACCCCACCGACTTTCCTCCCCGTTGCCCTGATCCCTGTCGATCTATATTGGACCCTGGGAAGGTATTAGGCGGCCCGCCGCTTCACCTCAAGCTCCACCTTGAGTCTGGCGCCTAATGCGTTGGCCACCTTTTCGAGAGTTGTTAGAGAATAGTTGCGATAGTTGGGATTTTCGAGGCGGGATATCCCCGCCTGAGTCGTTCCCACCTTTCGGGCCAGTTCTGCTTGAGTCAATCCGCACCTCTCTCTCAACTCGGCGATCCGATAAGCCAGCCGTAGCCGGCTGATCTCGTCATAGTACGCCTTCTGGAACTTCGGACTTTCCGTCTTTACGCTGAATTTATAAGGCACGGTCCTTTTAGCCTTCATTTTTAACTTCCTCCATGCGCTTCA
>JAUXIP010000132.1 GCA_030620935.1 Deltaproteobacteria bacterium
GCAGCCGGGGAGCAAGAGGTTCCACCGCACCGTCGAGAAAGGATCCAAAGATCGTAGTCTCGGAGACTCCCTATGCAATTTTTGAAAGAGACTGAAGAGGAAGTCGGAATCAGCCTCACTTCTCTTATCGATGTCATCTTCCTGTTGTTGATCTTTTTCATGGTGACCACGACGATCATCGATCCTTCCAAGAGACTGGATCTCCAACTCCCCGAGGCCAAGGCTGCTTCGGCGGAGGTTAAGTCCATCCCGGTAACCATCGAGATGGGAGAAAACAAAGAGATCATTCTCAACGGCGAAAAGGTAAATTTCAAAACTCTGGAGTCACGTCTGCTGACGTTGAGCCGGGAGGGCAAGAAGACCGCCATCATCAGGGCCGACAGGCGTTTGGACTATGGGTATGTTGTGGCAGTTCTCGGAATCTGCCGGGCCGGCGGATTTCTTGATATCGGGATTGCTGTCAGATAGCTCTTTCTAACTCTTCGGCTGGGTGGGAGTGGAAGCATCGTGGAGGGGCGGAAGCTCTGGGGCTTTCTCCTTAGCTGTTAGATGGTCCAGGCCTACCGCGCTCACATCCCGGCGTACAAGGCGGCCCGCCTCAAAATAGGACCAGAGATCCACGACTCCATCGCCGTTGAGATCCTGTTCTTCCTTTAACACCATTTCCTCGGCCCGGGTCGTGTCGTAAGTAATCCAGAGGTCCATGTTGCCGTCCCCGTCAGTATCCTTTTCCACTCTGGTCACACGTCCATCTTTGTACATTGCACGGAAACTCGTCAGTCCGTTCCCGACTTCATCTTTCTCTTCCCGGGCAATCTTGTCGTCCTTGTAATAATAGAGAATATCCGGCTTCCCGTCCCCTTTCCCATCTATCTCGCGGCGAACCAACTTGCCGTTGTGGAAGGCGCTCCAAGTATCGACTCTTCCGTCTCCGTTGGTATCTTCTTCCTGGCGCACGATCTCTTCCGGCCTCACGGGATCGTAGTAGACCCAGAGCTCCGGTATCCCATCCCCGTTGAGATCCTTTACCTCGGCGTTTTTAAAAGAAACGCCTTGGCGGGGAAACTGGCCCTCTTTTTTCTCCAGCGAAGCCACCGTGACTGGACTCTTAGTTTGCTCAACTTCCATCCCATTGGTTCTCTTTTCAATCTCTCTGGTCGCTTGTTGAGCTTGCTGGCGGCGCGGTGGAAACAGTGGTTTCCCAGGTTTTTCCAACTGAGCTTCCAGCTCTCTCTGACGGCTGAGCTCTTGTTCGATCTGGGCTTCTAACTCCTGGTCTTTTGCTCGTTCTACCTGAATCTGCGTGTTGAGCTGATCGTAGTGAGAGTCAGCGGTAATCAGTCCCGTGATCAGACCTATGACCAAGCCCCCCCCCGCTCCATAGGGCCCCGCTACGGAGCCTCCCATAGCAACCCCTTCCATGGCTTTTTCCCAGGCGTGCTGCCAGCGCTGCGACCCACTCACCTGCGGCTGGCTCCCCGGCGGCGGCAAATTGGCAGATTGAGAAGAGGCTGAAGACGGAGCCGGATAAGGAATAGACTGAGGGGATGAACCTGGAGGATATTGTACGGGGACAGGTTCACAGCCGGTTAGAATAAGAAAAAAGATCGCTACTGCAGACCGTTGAAAAAGGCCCACCTGCCATAGCCTGCTGATAGCAGGCGTTGCGATAGTTGCGCTCGACCACCTCGCTCCGACGTACTGCTCAAGTACGCCTGCGCTCGTCGGTTTCTCGCGCGCCTCGCATCTGGGACCTTTTTGACCGGTCTGAAAACAGGGGTTTTCAACACGCACCATCGATCCTACCCTACTCACTTTCACGCTCGTTTTCTCTCTGTTGCGTAGTCTTTGACCGCCTTGTAGCTATTTTCGTTCTCGCAAATCTACCTTCGGCATCCATGCTACGGAACTCCTCATCGACCGAAGAAAAAGGGGCTGCCGGTATTTCAGGCTGGACTTCCGTTACTTGCTCCTGTTTTATAACCTGATCTTCCTTGAAAAAGTAACGGGCATCAATCGCCCCGTTAAAATTCAGATCCTCCTCCTGCTGAAACCGTTTCCCTTCTTTAAAAGTGACCCATACGTCGACGCGAAGATCGCGGTTGGTGTCAGCCTCCTGTCGCACCGGCTTTTCGTTCTGGTAGAAGATCCTAAGGTCAAAGGCACCGCTGCCGTCCGTGTCTCTCTCATCCCGAACCAGCTGGTCATCTTCAAAAATGGCGAGTGTATCAAACTTGCCTTGTCCTTTGCTGTCCTTGAGCCGCTTTACCAACTTTCCCTCGGCCATAAGCTCGACCAAATCGATCCGGCCCTGGTTCCGAGAGTCCTCTTCTCTGCGCACGAGCTTCTCTCCCTCGAAATAAAGAGTTCGATCGATCTTCCCGTCTCCGCTGAGGTCCTCCTCCTGTTTGACCAGGAGCCCTCCCTCATAGTAACCCCAAAGATCGATTTTTCCCGTGCGCTTGCGGTCAGCTTCCTTTCTCACTAGCCGGCCGTTCTGAAAATAGGAAAAGCTGTCCATCTTGCCGTCCACGTCGCTGTCCTCTTCAATCCGGCTGATCTGTCCTTCCGAAAAATAGGTGATGCGCTCCATGTGTCCATCGGATTTGCGGTCTTCTTCGCTTCGGACAAGGTGATTGTTCTGATAGTGAAACCGAAAGTCCGCCTTGCCGTCTCCATCGGCATCGTGCTCTTTACGTTCGACCTCTCCCTTGGCGTCAAAGAAATACCATAAGGTGACCCGGCCGTCGTGCTTTTCAGAGACCTCCTGCCTTTTGGGTTTTCCTTCTTCGTAAAAAAGCGTGATATCCGGTTTCCCGTCGAAGTTCTTATCTTGCTCGATCCGTGCAATCCGGCTCTGTCCGTCGTAAAAGACCCACCGGTCCATCCTGCCGTCGTTGTTGGTGTCTCTTTCCTGGCGAGAAACGTTTTCATTCTCGTCATAGAAGAAACGGGCGACCGGCTGCTGGGCATCAGCCAAACCATACCACAGGACGCCTAGGGTGAGAGCAAAAAAGTGCCGCGCTGTTAGCTCTAAATTTTTCAACGCACCCCTTTGATGATTCTTTCGATTGGGAACTTTAAATATAACTTCGTGCCTGCAAGTTCCTGAATATTATCGGGCATTGGGGGAAAGGGCGATGCCCGGTTCATGGCGTCAATGGCGCTGCTGTTGAGTCTTGAATCCGTGGAATCAATAACTTCGACACGGGCAAGCTTTCCTGCGCGATCCAAGACAAAACCGAGGTAAAGGAGGTGACTGCCCGATACCTCTTCCGGAAACCGCCACAGGGATTGGACTCTTCTTTCTATCATCTTTAAATATGCGTTGAAGTCCGGGTTCGATCGGCCGGCGGCGGTGCCGGGTTTTCCCTTTCTTGCCGTTTGGGCGATCTTTCCCGTACGCAACTCTGCCGGGAGGAAGATCGCCTGCTCCGCTGCAACCGCAGCAAGAGGATCTATCTTTGTCTTTTGGGATGCTTGGCCTGCTTCGGACTGTTTCGTGGGTAGCTGTATCAGGGCCTCGACCGATTCGCTGAGGGGTGCAGCAACCTCCTGCGGCGGTGCGTGCGCCAACACTTTAGGAGCCGGTAACCTAGGCACGGGTTTTTCAGAGGCACTGGGAGTCTTAACTTCCGTTGCTGCCGATGGCTCAAGGACCTTAGGTTGAACTCGGGCAATCTTCTTCTCTTTTCTCTCCGCTTTTTCCGCCTTAGCCTGAACAGGCTGTCCCAATTCTAAAAAACGCACACGGATAGGCTCGGAATTGTCCGAAAGCGAAGGAGCCAGTGTTATCCTGGTTAAAAGAAAAATGAGCAGGAGATGAAAAAGGAGAGAGAGAAAAAAGAGCGAATCCAGATCAATAACCGGCTTACGCCCCAGGCTGGCAGCGCCCTCACGGTTTTTTACGAAGGTGTGATAATTTTGTAGAAGCGGATTGTTCTCAAGATGGACTAGGCAGTGGTGGCTCCAGCTTTGCATTCTCCCCCATAAATTCTCCTCCTGCTTTTTTATCTTTGCCAGAACTGTTTCCAGAGGGGAAGAAAATTGGAGTTGCTTACCGTCCATCGCTTACTCCTCGCAAGTGGACTCTATCACTTCTCTCTTTCATTGGAAACTCTATGCCAGAGTATCAACTATATTAAGGGGATCTTCCTGTCCTCCCCTTCCATTTTGCCTTTTTCCTTTCTATCATAGGCACTTGCCTCGTAAAAAGGGAGGTTTCGAGTCAATGCGATCGGGCAATTTGGGGTCTTTATTTCGACTGGGTCCGCGAAGGATTGTTTATTTCTTGTACCATTTGAAAAATTTTTCGAAACTCTTTTGGCGACTGGTAAAAGACGGGCGTGTCTCTCTATGGCCCAAACTACTGCTTGTTTTGGTACTGGCCTATATCTTTGCTCCGGTTGATCTCTTGCCCGATTTCCTGGTGGGGTTGGGGCAGCTCGACGACCTAGTGGTGCTTTTTCTCGGCCTCAAGGGTTTTGTTCGACTCTGTCCTCCAGAAGTCGTGCGCGAGCACGTTCAAACAATCGCTGCCGGCCGGTGACCGAAGACTTGGCACCCGAAAGCCAAGGGCGGTGAAATCTAGCTGGGAGCTGAAAGACTCTGCTCCGAGGTTAACTCGCGTGAGCCTTAGACCTGGCCAAGGCCAAGAGGTCTGACATAGGCATTTTGGAAACCAGAATACAGATGACCTCTCCTTCGCGATGGAGAATACCGTTTATTTCTCCATGAGAAAAGGCGTAAAAATTGATATTTTTCTCGGGATCGAAAAAGAGAGCCGCATGATCCGGGACATCCATTTCCGAGCCGAGCAACGTGTAACAAGTCAGTGAGTGACCTTGACCCTCATAAACAACTACCAGTATCTTTCGGCCCTGGACTTCGTGAACGATCCCTCCTATAGGCAAGAGCTTCATCATAGACAGATCGTATCCCATGGGGGCAAAACTCTGCCCGACGGAACGGGCCAAACGTGTTTTAAGCTCTCTCTCGTCTCGCGATCTGGCAAAGGAGATATCGCCCTCTACAATTTTTTGATGGGTTTCCAAAGCCGCCAGAGCGACGGCTTCTCCGGTTGGCTGCAATAGGAAGAGCGCAGGGAAAAGCAGGATGATCAAGAGGGCGAAGACCCAAGCCGGCCGAAAAACGATGCCCTCGGGCCAGAGCAGCCGCTTCCATCCCTTGGCCGCCTGGGCTTTCGCCGGAAAGATACGCGGGTCGGACAGGATCTTTTCTCTGAGGCCGGCCGGCGTCTTTAGGTTTGCACCCGCCGTGCGGACGTCGTTCTTCAAAGCCAGCTCCTGTTCGTAGATCCACCGGCATCTCGGGCAACCTTGCAGATGGCTTTCTAGAGCAGTCCTCTCCTCGCCGAGGAGTTCGTGATCCACCAGCGCAGTAATCAGTTCTTGTGTCTCTTCACATTTCATTTTCTTCCCTGTCCTTCTTCCGATAAGCCTACATATCCCTTAAGGCGTTTGTGTAGGAGCCTTCTCCCACGATAAATCCGGGAGCGCACCGTCCCTACCGGACACGAGAGTATCTCAGCCGTCTCCGCATAAGAGAACTCGCCCATATCCACCAAGATGACGGGCAAGCGAAATTCCTCAGGGATTCTTTTCAAGGCATCGTTGATCTTGACGCTAAGCTCCTTGTGAGCCATATGATCTTCCGGCCCGGGGTTGTCCGCAGGAACCTTTTCCCAGTAATCTTTTCCTTCCTCCCCGTCGCCGGCTTGATCTTCTACCGAGACCCATCTCTTTCTCTGATGGTAATGATCAAAGAAGAAGTTGTAAAGAATCCTCGTCAGCCACGCCTTCATGTTGGTTCCCGGAGTAAACCGCTCATAAGAACCCAGAGCACGGACAAAGGTCTCTTGGACAAAGTCCTTAGCGTCATTCTCTTCCTTCGCCAGATGGAAGGCTACTCGGTATAAGTGGTCGAAGTGAACCACCGCCTCCCGCGCGAATTTTTCCTTTTCTTCAGCCCTCTTATCTGTCCTCTCTTCGGCCACGCAGGCATTCTAACGGAGAGAAAAGCCGGTGTCCACCAAAGAGATTCATACATAATAAAACGCTTTTCCCTGGTCTAAAGTTCCCTAAAAACAGCCGCGAGGCCTATCCAGGTCAACGGATTGGGATGACTTTCTCAAAGAGGAGATAAGGAGTGCGGCCGGAATCCTCTAAGGCCTTTTCTATTAGGCCTCTGGCCTCCGGGACCAGGGTTTCATCCGTTAAATAAGCAGGATAGAAATGGACGTGGTAAAAGTGGTCGGGATGAAC
>JAUXIP010000032.1 GCA_030620935.1 Deltaproteobacteria bacterium
CGCATCCGCCATCGGCTTGGGAGTGGTAAAGCTCATTAAAAGCAACTGGTCCTGACAAGCCCGCTCCAACTGAATTGCCGAAATGCAGGTCCCTTCTATCCCGGGACCGACCGCGACGCAGCCGTGGCCGCGGAGAAAAATCGCATGATGGGGTCCCAAGGTTTCCGTCATCCGACGGGCGAGCTCAGGAGTGTTGATACCGCGGCCCTCGGGAAAGACCGGCACCCCATCGGAAAAAATTCTCGAGTCACGGTTGAACGGAACCAACCCGATATCTAGAAGCCCCACGAGAACCGAGTAACGCGCATGGCAGTGAAGAACGCTATTCACATCGTCCCGTCTTCGATAGACGGCGCTGTGGATCGGAGTCTCTGAAGGAATGGGTCCCTTCCCGGCGATCCGTTTTCCGTCCAAAGTAACCGTGCAGATGTCCTTGGCCCCCGCCAAGACTCCGGCAAATCGAGGGTTGATCAAGAAGGTCTCCGTCCCCGGGATTCTCACGCTCAGATGACCCGATCCCGAAAGCACCCCCTCGCCGGTCAGGACTTGCAACCCGTCGACCAGGCGCTTTTTCAAGTCACCGACTTTGAACTTTTGACTCATGAAACCGTTATCTCCAACTGGTTTGGCGAGGGGCGATGAACGAAGTTAGGCGAAGTTCATTGGTCCGGCGCTATGCTTCATGTTTTAGCCATGCGGTATAATAACGCCAAAGCGCTTCAGAGGATTTGCCGCCTTTTCCCCGCCTGCTAAGAAAAGCGTTTTGATCCTCCTCAGAGATCGTGGGGATCCCCCCAAGCGCGACTGCCTGCAAATTCATTTTCGCCAACAAGTCTAACTTGATCGCTTTGATCGTAGCCTCCTCGACGCTGTTCGCGACAACGACGACTCCGTGGCCACGCAAAATGCACACGTCGCTCTCGCCCATGATCGTCATCATTGCATGCACCTGATCCTTAGAATGGAGGGTGAGGCTGCTCGGATAAACTGGGATCTCTCGGACCGCCAACCGCATCGCCCGTGGATCGTAGCCGCCGAAGATAGGTCTTAACGCGATGCCTGCCATGCTTGCAAGAACGATCGAAGGCGGGTGGGCGTGAACGACACTGCCGATATCGGCGCGCGATTTATATAGCTCGCCGTGGATACAGGACTCGTTCGGCGGCTTCAGACCTCTTTGCTTCCGCACTGCCCTGCCGTCGAAGTCGGCGAGAACGATATCCCGCGGTTTGGTGAAAAGCAGGCCGGACTCGCCCTCCCCCCTGCCACGGATGAGCATGGTATCCCCATCCGGGCTTCTCGCACTGACATGTCCTGTCGTTTCTTTGAATAAACCGAGCTTGGCGAGAATTCGACAAGATAGGGAAACGTTATTCGCCAGAGAGGAATCCCTCTTCATCTACGATTCCGCGCGCATCGCCGCTTGCCAGAAGGCGTCGTAAGTGACCCACTGCTTGGTCTGACTCTTTTTAAGATGCTGCCAAATCGCTCTCTGGGTTTCAAAGGTCACGGCCCTGCTGAGAACGATTTGCTCGCCCAATTTGCCATGGTCTTGATCCGCCTCGCCGTGGGCAGTGAAAAACTCCAATGCCTCAGGCCGGACGTGATATTTGTCCTTCAGCGCTTCCGCCCAAACCGGATGAACGAGCGAATTGATCTTCTCTCCGACACGGAGGTTAGCGGGAAGATCGCCCACGTTTTGCTTCATCGATTTGTAGCGCTCGGCGTCTAAAACAACCTGCATCAGCGGCGACGGCTCGGACCTTATCACCTCATCACGCTGGAGTCCCAGTCCCTCGGCAAATCTCAACCACAGCTCGGGATGGCTGGGGTATTTGCCTCCGGCCAAGTCCTCTCCGCATTCCGAGATCAAGACTTTCATTTGCTCCTGCAGTTCCTCCAGGTTGGGTGCCGTCGCTACGATGTAGGCATCGTTTCTCAGCGTCTGCACCTTGGCATGAAAGTCTTCCTTGACCCAAGCTTGAAGTTGCTTGCTCGACCATTCGCCGCGAACGAGCTTGACACAAAAGGGATGGTTGATCTTGGTGTGGTGAGTCAGAACCGTTTCAGATACAACCGCGAGAAACTTTTCCGGAGGCAAAAAATCCTGCGGGGCTTCGGGAAACCGAGGATAGGACCACGGAGTTTCGATTGCGTGATACATGCCCCGCACTCGATCTCGCAACTCAGCAATGCCGGCCATTTTTTTCCCTCCGAAATTTAAGATGTTAGTAACATAGCACCATAAGACCCGTCAACTTATAGCCCGACCCGCTTTTTCTTTTTTGCGAAGCTTGGCAAAATTAATTTCTAGTGGTAGGCATAGTTTAAATTAAAGTCTCGGGTTTCGGGTCTCGAGGTTTGGGTTGACACAAGACACGGAACTCGATACTCGCAACTGCGAAAGCGCAGATGGATCTTTTTCAACGGTCTGATAGGGGAGTAGTCCTATGCAACTGACACTTTACGCGGGCACAGAGGAAGGCTTCTTTCGCCTTAAAAAGAGCGCCGAAAAATGGGAAGTTGAAAATAAAAGTCTCGAAGACTGGGAAGCCTCTCAATTGGCCATCACGCCGTTGCGACCCGATCGAGTGGTTGTCGGAACGCGAGGAGACGGTGTGTGGATCAGTGAAGATGGGGGCAAGAGCTGGAAGAAACCTTGTTATGGAAAGCCCGGCCCAGGGAAGGTTCGATGTATCACCATTGATCCGGTCGATCCTGATACCCTCTACGCCGGCTGCGAGCCTATTGATGTATTTGTCAGTAAAGATGCCGGCAAAAACTGGACGAGACTCGATTCCATCCGGGAAGTGCCTTGGGTGGCAGAGGTGGACTATCCCTTAGCCACGGTTGAACCTCATGTTCGGGATATCGTTGTCGACCCCAAAAATCCCGAGACATTTTACGTCGCTCTTCAAGTGGGATTTATCCTGAAAAGCGCCGATAGCGGCAAGAGTTGGACGCTTTTGGATCAAGGGCTGGACTCCGATGTTCACACGATCGTCATCGACCCGCGCGATACCAACCGCATGTACATTGCCACAGGAGGCCACGACTACCGAGCCGGTAGAGCTTCGGGGCGCTCGCTCTACATGAGCCGCGATGCAGGCGCGACATGGTCGCCGATGGCTACGGATTTTCCCGAAGAATATTCCGTGCCACTGGTCATGCATCCAAAGAATCCGGATGTGCTCTATACCGCCCTTGCCAACGGGCAACCCGGCCAATGGCGAAGACGCTCAAGCGGAGCGGAGTCATTCATCATCCGCACCCAAGACGGAGGCAAAAGCTGGTATAAACTTGACGGCGACTGTCCGGAAATCAAACGGAGCTTCCCTGAGGCTCTCGTCATATGTGAGGATCAACCCGATCACCTTTTCGCCGCTCTGAGAAGCGGCGACATCTACCAGAGCGAAGACGGCGGACACTCCTGGGAAGGATTAGGGGTAAAAATCCCTTCGATTACCGACCTTCAGTGCGTCGCTGCTTAGCGCGTCCTTGGAGGGATAACCCACACTCGTCATGAGACAAAAAAAACATGACAGGGTGTCGATTTGTAGCTTCCTCAGGGGCGAGGCTTCCAGCAGCAGGCTCCGCCTGAGGCGGATCAGCCTGTGGTTGAAATGGGGTGCCTTGAGGAGGTCGTCGAATCGTTCCCTCTGAAGCGCAAAGCGGAGATACCTGCGCCCATGGTTATCAAGTACCACACAAGTCATTGCACCTGTACACTCCTATGCCTGCTGCTCTCATCCTCGTCCCTTCGGAAGCCTGCCGGTCGACCGCCAGCCCGAGAGTGCGAACCCGAAGGCGAGGTCACAGGGACGTGCAGTTGCATGGCAGGCCCTGACCGATGGAACAAGCACTCGTAGGGGTTGGTGTGGGTGGCCCTCAAGGCAGAGGCCTATTGACCTCGCCTGGAGCGGTTCGCACTTGAGGGCACAAGAGAGTGACCAGGCTAATTTTCTCCTGGCGAATTCTTACAGCCGAAAGAGTTTGCGCGCGTTGTCTTCAAAAATCTTTTTCCTGTCCGCCGGACTCAGCCACTCGATACCTTCGATGGCCGTCTTCAGATCATCCATGGCCTTGCCGGTCTTTGGATTTACGGATGACCCTGCGCCGGGCGCTTCCGTGCCGAAGAGACAGTTGTCCGGACCCATGACCTTAAAGATAAGCTCCAGCGCCTCGCCCGTGTAGAGACAAGTATCGTAGTAGAGTTGCTTAGCGGCATTCTCGAAGTATTCGCTCTCCGGCACCGGCTCCCGATCGAGATTCCTGCGGCTCGGGTAGCGCGTGGCCATGAACCTTCCGATCTGATAAGGGATGGCCCCGCCCCCGTGGGGAACGATCAGCTTCAATTTGGGAAAGTCTTTGTACACGTTCGAATTGAGAATCGACAACACGGCGATGCTCTCTTCGTTGATAAAATGAAGGGTATAGCCGAGCCGGGAAGAAAGGCTCGTTGAGGCATGGATCATCGCCGGGACGTCCAACTCGACCAACTTTTCGTATAGCGGATACCAGTATTCGTCCCCCATGGCCGGCGTGCTGTCGTCTCCGCGCGCCCCAGGGTCCGGGTTGATCAAGCAACCTACGAAGCCGAATTCCTTGACGCAGCGCTCCAATTCCTCCAGGCTGTTCTTCGGGCTCACGCCGACAGACTGAGGCAAACCGGCGACTCCCTTGAAAACTTTCGGATGCATTTTGCATTGCCGTGCGATCAGATCGTTGCAGGCCTCTACGTACCAATGAACGATCTTCTCCGGTTTCTCATAGTGAAAGAGCGTGTAGGGGCGCGGAGAGAGCAGTTGCATGTCGACACCGAACTCGTCTAAAAATTTCAGATGTGACTTGAGGGCTTGTTGCACCCGCTCATCGCTCACCTTGAGATGGCTTCGCCTTTGACTCCCTCGACTCGCCAACAAATTGGCTTGGTAAGCGTATAACTCGGGCGGGGCCGAGACGTGGCCATGGATATCGATAATCACCTTTTCTACTCCTTTGCGGTTGTTGAAGCCGCTGGATCCAGAAGGGCAAAAACCTCGCCGTTCCGAATTTCCAAATTCAATGAGTCGACTGCGACAATGCGGTTAAGATCCTTACAAAAGTTTTGGATTTCAAGGAAGCTCACTCCGTCACACCTTTAGTTTGAAGAATCCGATCGTGTTGTCCGAAAAGATCTTCTTGCGATCCCCGTCGGTCAGCTGTTCGATGCCGTTAATGTAGTCCTCGACATTGTCGTAGGAGCGGCCGTCGGGCCGGCGTGCCATGCCCATCCCGGGCGTCTCGGTGCCGAAGAGACAATGATCGACCCCGACCACCTTGATGAGACACTCGATACCCTCTTGAGAGTACATGCAGGTGTCGAAGTGCATCTTTCTTAAGTTGTCTAAAAACGTGCCCTGGACCGGCGTACGCGGCTTGCCGCGCCTGAGATCCGGCTCCGTGGAGGCCTGAAAGCGGCCGAGCTGATAGGGAATGGCACCGCCTCCGTGGGAGACAAGAATCTTCAGTCCGGGAAATCTTTCAAAGACCCGGCCAAAGATAAACGTTAAAATAAATTCGGTCTCGCCGGTAAGAAAGCCCATATGCAAAGCCAAGCTGTATTTTCCATAGCGCGGCAAAGCCGAGGAGCCCGGATGGATAAACAGCGGTACGTCCAATTTGCAGGCCGCTTCATAGAGGGGGTACCAATATTCCTCGTCTTGCGTCGGCCCTGTCCCCCGCCGCGAAATGTCGGGATTCACCATGCCGGCGATCATGCCGAGATCTTTTACGGCGCGCTCCAGTTCCTTCACGGACGCCGGGATATCTTGCAGAGGCAGCGAAGCGACGCCACGGAACTTTTTCGGGTGCTCCTCGACCGCTTTAGCAATGCAATCATTAAAAACCCGCGCCTGTTCCCGGCCGATGCGGGCTTCCAAATCATGGGCCTGCGTAAATGGCGGCTGCGAAAGGACCTGCATATCGTAGCCCCGCTCCTCCATCAGCTTAAGATGGGCCTCGTCGTCGCCTTTGGCCGGGCGAATCCCTGCGAGGGAATGACCGTACAGCATGCCGAAAACACCGGCGTTCACCCCGCCGGCGTGATAATGAGTATGACAATCGATAATCATAGATTTCTCCCTTTCGTGTAAAAAAACATTGTCAATCTCACGCAGCAAAACCCCCTTTGGGAACATGGAGAGGAGCCGAGCCGGCCTTCTGCGCCTTGAGCGAATCGTCGAGCCGCGTATCGATGATCGGATGGTCCGGGTCCCGGATGACGTTCATAGGATCGATTCCGCGCTGCACTTTCTCGATCTCCGCCTCGAGCATCTCCCGCAACATCACCACGCCCCGGTCGGAAGCGGTGAGCCGCTCCTGCGTTCTGTCGGCAATCGGACCTTGAGTTTCCCAAGCCATAAAATCCTGGCCGTCCACATCATCCATGCGAAACCGGGCGATAGGATGCAGCGCATCCGGCGGGCTTTTGAAGGGCGGCTTGTATTCCACGGGAACCGCATCGTCGCTCTCGTCCACCAAGCTGCCGTCGTCGGTGGGGACGAAGTGGAGGTAGCAGATCCAGGTGTGCGAGTCGTCGATGGGCACGCGGATTTGAGTGCGATTGGACTGCCGGAGCAGGTTGGGAAAGATCACGGGATGCTCCTCGACCTCTCCATCCGTAAAGACCCTTCTCTTCATGATGCCGTAAGGAACTTTGTAGAATTCGAACTTTTCCAGATCGTCGATGGACCCACGGGTCGTCCCGCGCACCGTCAGGCCGCGGGTGATCAACTCTTGATGGAGAATATGCAGGTGAGTGGTGTCTACGGAATTTTCCATCGCCTGCAGCCAATTGCAATCCAGGCGTGGAAGTACGCGGATCCAATGACGACCGTCCCTTCGCGCCCAAACATCGTATTTCGGAATCACCGGCGCCGGCGGAGGCCCCATGTAGGTCCAATAAAGCCCGCCAAGCTTTTGGACCGGGTACGCCTTGTGCTTCACCGTCAACCGAAACTTGCTCTCCTCGGGCTCGGGCGGCGTCTCGAGGACATTGCCTTCCACGTCATAGAGCCAGCCGTGATAGGCGCAGGAGATCCCTTTCTCCTCGACCCTACCGTACGAAAGCGAGGCCCCCCGGTGGGCGCAACGATCCGCGATCAGACCCACTCGGTTCTTCTTGTCGCGGAACAGCACCAGGTCTTCGCCCAGGATCCTGACGAACTTGACCGGATTTTTGTCCGACAGCTCCCGCACGATACCGACCGGGTGCCAGTAACGGCGCAAAAGCTCGCCCGCCGGTGTCCCGGGACCGACGCGGGTCAGCCTCTCATTTTCTTCTTTCGTAAGCATCAGCCGTTCTCCCTCGAGAGTACTGAACTTTTGATCCCTTGAACCTTTGAACTATTTTTGCTTATCCCGCCCTAGCCGCATTCTTTTGCGTGCACAATGGATGATACGTCCCCATCTGGCACCCAGCACCGACTTTTTTCATCGCCGCTTCAAACTCTTGGTGGACCGCTGCATCCTCATCTTCAAACTCAATCTGCCCTCCGCCCTGCTTCACGCTGGTGTAGGTCGATCCCTCCCCCTCCGTGATTCGAAAGAAACGAAAACGCCAGTTGTTCCAGCGCAGCGCTAGGTACCTTGCCGGCTCGGCACCGGAATTGAAATGCTGATGGAACCACCGGTTCGGTGGGACCACCACACTGCCCGGTTTCCAGTCCACGCGGCGGCGCTCTTCACCCTCGGGCCACAAGACCGAATAGCCCTGTCCGCTCAAAATGATCACATGCGCGCCGGGGCCATGGCGGTGGGCTTTCTTATAGGTCCCGACGGGGAACTCGGAGATGTGCGCGCACATCGTTTGGCGGGCGAGGTCGAATTTCATGTTCGTGCTGCCCTTCCCTCTCTCGCTGTAGTCCGCCAGCTTGATCGTGAGCGTGTCGGGGACAAAATTCGTCGACATGAAAAAGCGTCCGAAGATCTCGCCTTTTCCGCTGAAATAACCCTCGGTGCCGGGATCGAAGCGATCCAGAAAGGGGAAGTCATTGTCGAAAATAAAATCCTGATTATGGAAGAGATTCATCATGAAGCAGCTATTGGTCACCGCAAAATAGCGCGCGGTCTCGCTGCCGCTGGCATTGAAGTGTTGGTAAGCCGCGTTCAGCGGAATGGCGAAGAGGCTCCCCGGACCCCACTCGAAAGTGTGTTTCTTTCCCTCCTTTTGCCAGACCGTCGTCGCACCGTGCCCTTTGGTGATATAGACCATCTCTTCATAGAGATGTTTCTGCGGTTTCAGCTTTCCCCGCGGGGGGATTTCACAAATATAGGCGTCGTTGACACCGCCGGTGCCGTCGAGAACCACGAACGATGCAGGCCCGCCTTTCAAATCCCACGGAGCTAGTTCGACCGTGTTGACGTCTTCAACAAAAAATCCCTGGACGACCGGGATCTTCTGCGCCGCCTGCCAATGTTCATAGGCATCGTACCGCTCGGGCACTATATCTTTGGCTTTGGGATCGCTTTTCTCCGCCATGAATTCTTTCCTCCTCGGTCTATTTAAATTTTACGCCACTCTCTGCTCGTCGGATCTCCGAAGGCCGATCCTCTCGTTGATCACGTCGAACTCGATGATGCGGTTTTTTTTCGGATCACGGACCAACCCTAAGGGGGAGCCGCCCTTTTGAACGATCTCGACTTGTTCCCGTAAAAGTTTTCTGAACGCGATAATTCCCTCGTCGCCGACGCCCAGGTGCTCCCGCGTCCGATTGGTCACGGCCCCTTGAGACTCCCAGGCCATGGCGTCTTGGACCAAGACTTGCTCCAAGCGATATTGACCTTGCTCATCCCTCAAGGGGAAATATTCAAACGGCGCATTTTGGTCTGCCGGCGAGCGTACCGCATCCAAAGGCTCGAAATAGACGACGTACACCTGCGTGTGGCCGTCGTCCACGGGGACACGGATCTGAACGTTGTGCCGGATCTTACCTTCTGCTTTCGTCTTTAAAACATGCCTGAGGGTATTCGGGAAAATGAGCGGGTGCTGGTCGACTTGTGGCTTGTCCCCGGATTTTTTCGCCGGAGTCGTGCGTCGCTTCATGACCCCATACTCAAAAGGAATGAATTCATGTTTTTCCTCGTACCTTCCCACAGCCTCAGCCAAGTGCGCGGACGCACCGTGCAGCCAATAGAGGTGAGACGGATCGACGGAATTTTCCATCGGCTGGAGCCAGTTGCATTGGAGAATCGATTGAACTTCGATCCAGCGCTTGCCGTTCTCCCACGCCAGCACGTCCCAGCGCGGCAACAACGGTCGCGGTTCAGGTCCCATATAGCCGAACAACAGCCCGCCGAGTTTCTCCACGGGATAGGCCGTGTGCTTGATTCGATCCTTGAACGTGCTTCCTGCCGGCTCGGCCGGCTGCTCCAAACATCTCCCCCCGATATCGAACTTCCATCCGTGGTACGGACACCGAATCCCTTCCTCATCTACGCGGCCGAAAGCCAACGACGCCGACCGATGCGGACAGCGCTCACGCACCAGGCCATACCTCCCACCCTTGTCCCGAAACACCACCAACTCCTCTCCAAGGATTTTCACTGCCTTGATCGGATTCTCCTCCGTCAGCTCGCCTGCCGCCGCCACCGCCTGCCAGTAGCAGCGCAAAAGCTCCCCTGCCGGCGTCCCCGGCCCGACTCGGGTCAACATCTCATTTTCTTCTCTGGTCAGCATGGCACCTAAGCTCTACAAATTTGGAACTTTATAGCCTTGATCCGAGAAAAACCTAACCATGATTGATCACCAGGCAGCATATTTTCTCACGGGAACATCAAAGTCAACCACTCTCCTTGCACCATCCCTAAGCTACGCAGGCGCCCGATCTTCCTGGTAGAGTGCATCGATAAAACCTGAGTTGTCCAGCTCTCGCAGATAATGGAGGTTCCAAAGGGCCAATGGACTCAACTCTTTGGCCTCGGGCACCTTCATGCAACAGAGCCGATAGGCATTGGTCACCGCTTGATGATCCGGATACGGCTTGGCGAGAAATTTGGCGACGCTGTTGTAGCTCGCGCGGCCCGCCTCCGGCACCCTCCGCCGCAGCCCTTCGACTATTTTCTCGGTCCCGGCGCGAAACGTGCGGGCATAGTGAATACCCAACACCTGCGCCTTCACCAGCCGCTCGCCCAGACGATCGTATTTTTTTAACGTATCGAGAGTCGTCGTCAGCGTCGGCCCGTTCACCATCGGCAATCTTCCCAGCGGAAGAACGGAAAATCCGGCCTGCTCGTATTTTTCGGTGTTGCCCGTGACCAAAATCGCGTCTGCTTCGCCGATCTTCAGCGTCTCGAACTGAGCCGGGCGAAATGCTTCAGACATGCTGTCGGCGATCTCGATCCACGTGACGTCGCTCAGTTCCAGCCCCGCCTGCAACACGTAGAGCATGTGGTTTCCCCGAATATGGTTGTACCCTCCCCCCTTGTCCGTGACCGTTGTGTCGGCGATCCGCTTTCCTCTAAGTTCCGAGGCGGAGCGCAGAGGTTCACGGGAAATCAGCCGGTCGTTGACGCTATTGCTGGGCGAGCTGAGCGAAACGATCGGTCGCCCGCGAGCCACCAATGCGTAGGGAGAGATATGATTCCCCGAAACAAAGTCGATCGTACCGTCGAACAACGCCGCCTCGGCGTTCTCCGAACTGTCACAGTACTCAAACCGAACCTTGATCCCCAACCGCTCCCAAATCCCGGCTTGCTCCATCACCTCCCACAGTGGCAAATGCGTATGCGACCGGTAAAACCCACGGAGCTCGATGGGATCGTAGTTCGCTTCCGGCATCAGTTCATTCTCCTTCCACGCCAGGACGAGTTTCTAGTTCCTTGTTTCTGATTTTTAGTTCTCTAAGAACTCGAAACTAAAAACTAGAAACTCCAAACGTAGATGAGCCTTTTCCACCAGGCTATGAAGTCTGTCTTTGAATGAGCGGCGTAATATCCATCCGGACTCGGACCTTCTCGGGCTCAGTCACCAGACGATAGTCCGACTCCGACAGGCCCTCCATCTTATACCACTGCACCATTCTTTGCGGCAGTTTGGCAATAACGTAACCGTCTTGCTTTTCGTACTGACAATTCATTCTTAACAAACAGGCCTTGTTCCACTCGTCTCTCAGCACCGGGGAAATACCCAAGGTGCTCCGATCCATAGCATAGACGTAAAGGTGCCGGCCGATCCCTTTGGCAGAGATTTCTTCAGCCGGGATTTTCACGTCGACATTCGACGGAACATTCGGCATATGGGCGACCCTGCGGCCGCCCGTAGACTCTGTTCTCATGGTCAAAAAGAGGACGTCTTCCTGGGTCGTGTTGGTAAACCCGTAGTGAACTCCCGCCGGAATCATGACCCCCTGGTTGGGTCTAAGGACATATTTCCCGGAAAGCCCCTCCACGGTAAGCTCGCCCTTAAGGATAAAAAGGATCTGATCCGAATCAGGATGCTGGTGGATGTGAGTCTCGCCTCCGCGAGGCCTGGTTTGAAACAGGGCGATGAAGCTGTTGGGCGACCTCGCCATATCCACCCGCCCGCTGAGATGGTCTCTTTTGCCGATGGCCTCGCCTACATC
>JAUXIP010000389.1 GCA_030620935.1 Deltaproteobacteria bacterium
ACGTAGCAGTGCAGACCGCGCCGAATTGGACGCCCATGACGCCCAGATTGAGAAACCAAGTCGTCTGTTTGTCGTCCGTCCTGCCTTTGACCTTGCCGCCGATCAGGTCCGCAAGACTGGGCATCTTGAGTATGTCTTCGCGCGGGGGCCTGCGGGGAATGATCGCTTTTTCGTCGGGCTGTCCAGCAACGTACCCTAAGAACCCATGGGCCGCATAAAAAGCCCCGGGCGGAGGATTTTCCAGATGAGGAGTGCTCTCGCCCATTTTTATGGCCACATCCACCGCACGGGCGAAGCCGGGCGGGGTCTCATCCCAGGTCACGTCGGTTACGTGCATGCCCGGCTCAAGCCAAGAAGGGTCAAAGACCGGGTCGATCGAAGAGGTGCAGCAGGAGACGATATCAACTCCCTTGACGGCCTCGCGAGCGGAAGCGACCGGAGTCGCCTCGATCTTAAACTTTTCGCTCATCTCCTTAGCGTAAAGCTCGGCATTGGCCTGGTGGGGGCTGTAGACTTTGACTTTAGTGATCTCCCGCACGGCCGAAAAAGCTTCCAAATAGGTCCTTGCCATCGCGCCGGAACCGATCATTCCCACCACATGGCTGTTCCGGCGCGACAAGTATTTGACTCCCAAACCGGCGCCTCCTGCGACGCGCATGTGCTGGAGAAAACCGTCGTTGATCAACGCAGCGGGCATCCCGTCGCGAGCGCTGAACATGAAGAGTAGCCCACAGTAGGTGCCGGGTTGAATGCAGTGCTTGTCTTCTTTCTGTCGTCCACTTTCTCCCGGCCAGCTGACGATGTCCGAGAGCATCCGCGCCACGACGAAGCCGTCTCTCTTCGCCCCTCCGGTCATGAGCGCCCAGCGGTAGTAGCTCTCCGGCCTTTCGCACGGCAGGTAGATGTCGATCCGTCCCATCGTCGCTGTGTCGCCCTTTACGATCTCCTTTTGAGTCTCATCCAATGCCTCCAGCGTCATGGACATGGTTAGAACTTTTTGCACGTCCTCATCTTTCAGCAGCAGCATACAATCTCCTTCACGAGCGAATAACAGACCTATTTCACAAACAGGAACCGAATTCAACGAATTACGGCGGCAGCGGCTCAGTGGGCATGCAAGTCCAAACGAAGGAAGCATCAAATATTAAGGGGATTGCCCTGCCCCGGAGCGGAATTGGCTCGGAGGCGTGGAACTCTCTGCGAAGCTGAGGATCAGCAGCATCGATGTCTGAGCGCAGCGAGTTTCGATGCTGCCCGAAGCAAGCAGGGGAGAGAGATGAGGGGGAAGAGTTCCCGCCGACGAGACACCTGAAGCGACGGGGTAGGGCAATCCCCATGTCAGTGCAAAGAGAAGGCTGAGGGGAGAGAGGGAGAGTGCCGCGGACGCAGGGACGTGCAGGCAGATGGCAGGCCCTGACAGTGGGAGAACCCACACGAACTTTAACTTTTCTCAAATAGTATTCCGTGATAGGGAGTGGGCTATCGCCATGAAGCTGGACAAGAAAGTTGCCGTGGTGACGGGAGCGGCGCGCGGGATCGGCCAGACCATCGCGCTGGCGTATGCCCGAGAAGGAGTGGGCCTTTCGTTATGGGACATCGACGAAGGGGGATTGAAACAAACGGCCGCGGAGATTCAAGCGATCGGGCGCGAGTTTCTTAGCGTCAAGACCGACGTAACGCACCGGGAGGAAATCGCTGCCGCAGTCAAAATGACCCTCGACCGATTCGGCCGGATCGATATCCTTGTCAACAGCGCGGCGCTCAAGATGTCTTTTATCGTCCCTCACGATCAGCGCGCCACGCACCCATTCTGGGAGATCGATTCCGAGCGCTGGCGCCGGCTTTTGGACGTGAATACCACGGGGCCGTTTCTCTGCTGCCAGCAGGTGGCCCAGCCGATGGTTCGGCAGAAATCGGGTTCCATCATCAACATCACGACGGGCAACGACACCAAACTCCGCCGCGGCTATTCCCCTTACGGCGCTTCCAAAGCGGGATTGGAGGCCTGGACCATCTCGATCTCCAAGGAGCTCGAACCCCTAGGGATAAGGGTCAACCTCCTTCAGCCGGGAGGCGCAGTCAATTTGCGGGGAGAAAACGATCCCTCGCTGCTTCCTTATGATGTCATGGCCTCCGCCGCCGTTTATTTGGCATCGGATGATTCCCAGGATCTGAGCGGAGTGATGCTCATCGGCAAAGATTGGCTCATGAGCTGAGCCGGCATGGCATCGCCTTTGAGTTTGATGAATATCAGAGACTAGGAAAGGAAAGGCACGATGGATTGGAAAGACGCGGACATGTTTGAGCCCGGAAATCACGGCAACAAACCCTTCGCGATCCGTGTCCCGGCTTTGGTCGTGACTCGGGGGGCGAAAGACCGGATCAACTTTCTCACCGCCATGTGGTTTACCCCGACGGGCTTTGAGCCGTCGCGCATGATCGTAGCGATTCAGAAAAAAACGCTCACCTACGACCTTCTTCTCGAGCGCGGCGAGTTTGTCTTGAGCGCGCCGACGGATCAGATGATGGACATCGTAGTCTTTGCCGGTTACATCTCGGGGCACGACGTGGACAAATGGAAGGTGACGGGGCTCACGCCTGTCCGGCCTTCCAAAATCTCGGTCCCTTTGATCGGGGAGGCCATCGGCAACGTCGAATACCGGGTCGTCCAGAAGATTCCTTTTGACGAGGGAATGGATCTGTTCGTGGGAGAGGTGCTAGCCACCCACATCCGCAAGGGCGCCATGGAAGGCGAGCTCTACCGGGAAGACTCCAACCCGCTTCTATACATGGGCACGAGATACGGTCCCGATGGCAATTCTACAGGAAAATATTATGCCCACCTGCATGGGATCGAACGCGCCAACTATGAATCCCCCCTGCTCAAGGAGTATCTCAAACGGAAAAAAAGAAGATAGGGTGGGCAAGATTAGAATAGACCAGATATAGAGGGATAGAG
>JAUXIP010000168.1 GCA_030620935.1 Deltaproteobacteria bacterium
AACGTCTTGATTCGTCAAGCGTTGACTTGGTTCGGCCTGGAGATAAACAAGGTGCAGATCAACATCTACTCGCTGGGGGGGATGATCTTTCTCGACGGACTTCGGGGGGTGACGACCGTATTCCTGATCGTTGTCGGGGCGTTCCGGATGATGGATCCGACTTTGGAAGAGGTCGCACGCACGGCCGGAGCAACGATCCGTGAAACCCTTTTCAAGATAACGCTGCCCGTGTTGCTTCCCTCCATCCTCGCGGCTTTCCTGTATTCCTTTATGTCTTCGATGGAGTCTTTCGAAGCGCCGTTAGTCGTGGGGATGCCCGCAAAAATCTATGTCTACAGCACCATGATTTACTTTTCTACCCGGGTCGTGCCCAGCTACGGGCTTGGGGCGGCGTTCGGCGTCAGCTATTTTCTCCTCGCGCTGATTTTTGTTTATATCTATCAAAGAGCGGTCATTTACCGATCTGAACGGTTCGCTACTATTACAGGAAAAGGTTATCGACCGCACGTGATTTCTTTGGGAAAGTGGCGTTACCCCGCACTGGGTATCTTTCTCGTTTATTTCGTCCTGGCTGTCATTCTACCGCTTGCCATCCTGGTATGGGTCTCTTTGGTGCCGACTTATAAGATCCCGAGTCTGGAACAGCTGAGCTACCTCACTCTGGATCACTATTGGGCGCTCTGGGAGGACGACGAAGTGCTGCGGGCCACGTGGAATACGATCCTTGTCACTGTAACCACGGCAACCTTGACCGTTGCTCTCGGGTTCGTCGTTTCCTGGATCATCGTACGCACTAAGATTCGGGGCCGTTTTTTGCTCGACGGACTGACTTTTCTTTCGCATGCAATCCCCGGGATCGTTGTCGCCCTGGCCTTCATATTTCTTTACTTACAGCCCCCGTTTCGTTATTTGGGCCTATATGGAACGGTCTGGATCATATGTCTTGCGATGACCACACAGTATATCGCCTTTGCGACGAGAACCATGAACGCCTCGATCCTCCAAGTACACCAGGAGCTCGAAGAGGCAGCCAGAGTATCAGGAGCGAGCCGTCTGCACGTGTTATTCAGGATCACCGGTCCGTTGATCGCCCCGGCATTGGCGGCTGCATGGATCTGGGTAGCGGCTCATGCAGTGAGAGCGTTTTCCATCCCTCTCATGATGGCCAGCCGAGATAACTGGACGCTTTCCGTGATGCTTTGGCATTACTGGGATGAGGTTCAGATCTTTCCGGTAGCAGCGGCGTTGGGGGTTGTTCTGATCGTATCCCTGATGATCATCACATTTATCGGGAGAAGTCTGATCGTTCGCACATTCACGCAATAGGCGAACTTTTACCTGCAGAAAGGCGAGGAAACAGTGCTGGAAATCCAAGGGGTATCAAAAAAATTTGCTACGGAAGGTTCAGAACTGAGGGCGGTGGACCAGGTGGACCTGATTGTCCCCCAGGGAGCATTTTTTACACTGCTTGGGCCGAGCGGCTGCGGTAAGACGACCACGTTACGGTGTATCGCGGGACTGGAATTTCCGGACGAAGGAGATATCTCTATTGGGGGCACTTTGGTTTATTCTTCCACGAGGGGAGTCGCCCTGTTCCCGGAGGAGCGGGAGGTGGGGATGGTGTTTCAGTCCTATGCGATCTGGCCGCACATGACTGTATTCGAGAACGTCGCGTTTCCGCTTAAAGTCAGTCGGAGACGGCTCGCGAGACGGGAGGTAAAAGGAAGAGTCGAATGGGCTTTGTCGCTGGTGCGATTGGAGGGACTCGAAGACAGGCCATCGACGCGCTTGAGTGGCGGGCAGCAGCAACGGGTCGCTCTGGCACGCGCGTTGGTAGGTCAGCCTAAATTGCTTTTGTTGGATGAACCGCTTTCCAATTTGGACGCAAAACTGCGCGAGGAAATGCGCCAAGAACTCCGCCAGTTACAGCAATCGCTCAATCTAACGACTATCTACGTGACCCATGACCAGACAGAAGCCCTTGCGATGTCCGATAAAATAGCAATTCTCCGTAACGGGAAGATCATCCAACTGGGAAGCCCCAAGGAGATTTATGAAAAACCACTGGATCCCTTTACCCTTTCCTTCGTCGGATCCACAAATCTCCTGCCCGGGGTCATCTCGTCGATCGAGCCTAACGGCTTCTGTACAGTTGAGACTCGGGGGGGAGCGATCCAGTGTCTTGCCCCAGCAAGTGCTTCTGAAAAAAGCCAGGTTTTGGTGTCCATTCGCCCGGAAGACATTCGTTTGCAGCTCCGGCCACCGGATGATACGAACAGTCAAAAACCTTGGGTCGGTGAAGTGAAACAGCTCGTTTACCTAGGGGAATATATCCTATGCGAAATCGTCGTAAGCGAGGACCTGTGTTTAAAGGTGAAAGTCCATCCTGAGCAAGAGCTTCAAATGGCCCAAAAAGTTTACGTTTCATTTAATGAGCGCCGATCTCTTGCCATTAAAGCCGAGTGAGATTTGCCTTAGAGTTGACAACCCTACTTTTCGGTATTATATATTCTTATATTTTAATATTCTGACAAAGGAGCAAAAGGTGGCAAGAGCGAGGACTAAGCCTATCGCGATGGCAGAGTCGAACGGGATTCTGATGAAGTTTTTTAAAGGACTCGGAGACCCGACCAGACTTCGAATTGTCGAGGCTCTCTTAGATAGGGAAAGGAACGTTTCAGAGCTCATTCAGTTGATCGGGGTACCTCAAAGTAATGTCTCTAACCATCTCGCCTGCCTAAAGTGGTGCGGTTACATTACGACTCGCAAAGAGGGGACCAGCGTCTACTATCAAATTACCGACGAACGGGTAAAAAAGATCGTGGAATTGGCGCGAGAGATCATTGCTGATCACGCCGAAAACCTATACGCCTGCACGCGGATTAAGGGCTAATAAGACTTAAAGAGGGAGGTTTATGCAAGAGCGATCCCCGACAAAGTATTCTATGAGTTCCGTGCTGAGCGCGCTCATCGGAAGCTGGTGATGACTCGCAGCGCTGGCCTACGCCTTGTTGGGCGGAGGTGCCGGCTTGGCCGCCAGTCTGGCGGCCTATCGTGAGTGGCTAGGACCGTTCCGGGATGTTTTCTTTTTCGTTGCCCTGATTCTGATAGCACGATCCCACTATCTCTACTGGGGAGGCCTTAGGAAAAGGGCAAAATGGGTCACAACCATAGCCTTGTGGGTGTCGAGTGTTTTGACGCTGGCAATGACGGCTGTCTTCTATGTTTATGAGAATCCTATGTTTTTCTGAGGCGCCTCCAGAGAGGATTGATTGGGTATGACTCTGAAGAGTCTTCAAGCTGGACTTGTAAGCTTCACTGGAGCCATGATCGCTTCTCTCTGTTGCCTTTTACCCTTGACCGTTGTTCTTTTGGGCTTAGGCAGTGGGGCATTTATGATGGTGACCATGCAGTACCGCTCGATCTTTCTTCCTGCCGGAGTGGTTAGTGTAGGGTTGGGATACTATCTTTACTTTCGAGAAAAGCGTCGCTGTGCCACTCTTGCCTGTGCTTTCGCAGGGAGGAAAACTAACCTGGCACTATTGATGTTTGCCACAGTGGTGGTGGCTACAGCCCTCGTTTTGGATATCTTCCCGGAACTGAGCTCGGAGTTTTTGCAGAGGGCTATGTAAATGGGTAGGGGATAGGCGTGAGAAGCAGGCGGATTGTTTTTCCAACTCTTTTTTTTCTCCTGACCTTCGGGTGGCTGTCGGCTTGCGATCCGGGCAATGAAGCACTGGATACGAGTAGCCTAAGCCAAGTCACCTTGCGGATCGAGGGCATGACCTGAGGGGGTTGACCCCTCACCGTGAGGAGGGCCCTGGAGGGGCTCGAAGGAGTTAAAAAGGCGGAAGTAAGCTTCTCTCAAGAAGAAGCGGTTGTCTACTACGAGCAAGGAAGGGCAAGTATTGATGAGATGATGAGTGCTGTTGGCAACGCAGGTTTTCGGGCGACGAAAAAACAGCGTCCGTGAACCTTCGCAAGTGGAGGTCGTGATGGATGGTAACAAGTGCTTTAAGACAGGTCTGTGGGGATCAATTATCGCAGCCATATGTTGTTTCACACCGGTCCTCGTGGTGGGGCTTGGTTTGGTGGGACTGGCAACGCTTACCTCTTATCTCGACTATGTGCTTTTTCCTCTTCTTTGTCTTTTCTTGATCTTGGCGTTGTACGGTTGGTGGATTAGGAAGAGCCAGAGCAAAAGCTCTTAGCTTCCAGCGAGGGAGGACCGATATGGGAAAGAAAATTACCGTATATTCTGCTACCGGCTGAGCATCATGCCACGCAGCGAAAGAGTTTCTTTCGCATCATAACATTCCCTTCACAAATAGGAACGTAGCAGAAGACCCGGAGGCTCTACGCGAGCTTACCGAGAAGACCGGACGCAGAGCTACGCCTGTGATTGTGGTGGACAAGGAGGTTATTGTGGGCTTCGACCGCGGGAAACTAGAGCGGCTTTTGAGTCTATGAGGTCGTCGAATGGCAGTTCTTATTTGCCCCGGGTGTGGGGAAACGGTGTCGGTAAATGAGTTAACAGTTGGAGACCGGATGAATTGTCCTAACTGCGCCAATTTGACACTGAAGCTTTCCGAAAAGGATGGCCGGCTTTTTCTCAGGGAGGTCGCCAAAGTCAGCTGTCCGTCTTGTGATCGCATGATGGAGGTACCAGAGGGAATGGGCCCCGGAGAGAGCCTGAATTGCTGCGGCGAGCAATTCACTCTTACGTATGAATTTGGCTCATTCGCATTAGTTCGTGACGTTAACCGTGAAAACAACTAAGAACACGTTTCTCCTCGCTATCGCTGTGATCACATGTCCGTGCCATCTCCCGTTTGTTCTCCCTGGCCTCGCCGGACTATTGGCCGGTACCGCCATAGGTGCTTTTGTTTCCGAGAACACGGCTTTGCTTGCCGGCCTGGCTATAATTTCCTTTGTCGGAACCACGGTCTACTGGATATCGCAAACCACTGATACGAAACGCAATGAAGAAACAAACCGTCCTGAGCGCCCGCATGAATAAAATAAAAATAGTAATAGGAGATATGGGTTGAGAAAGATGTGTCTCCCGTGTGGAGACTGCTTTCCGTGATCTCCCCGGCATTCACGTCGTTGAGGTTCGGCTTATAGCCAGTAACGTCGGTGAAGCCGACCTTTTCTGTGATGCAGGGGTGCCCGATCGTTGGCAGCTACAGGAAGTTCTATCACGCGCTGGCGGCGAAAAACACCATTTCAAGGTCGTGTCTGTTCTCGAAGAAAGACCGTCCTAAATCTTTGTCCAGATAGTTACTAGGATCAAGGACAAGAAACGGGCGCTGCTCATTCTTTTAGCTTTCTTCGTTGTCGGCGCACAGCCTGTGAGAGGAGAAATCTGTCATGAAAAAAACTTTTGATCTTATAGTCATTGGAACTGGCGCGGCGGCCTCTGCGGCGGCATTTAAATGTCGCTCCGCGGGGTGGAACGTGGCAGTCATCGACTCGAGAC
>JAUXIP010000070.1 GCA_030620935.1 Deltaproteobacteria bacterium
AGGAAGGTCCTTTAACAAACACGCTTCCCCGCATGGTTGTTTTTCTCTTGCAACCTCTTCTCGGCGCATTACCCGATTCAGCGAAAAAGAGTCTGGAGAAGGCGGTTCAAAGCGCTGCCGTCTTCAGTACGGCCGGAGCCACGGGGTTCAATGTCCTGATCAACATCATTCTTTACCCCGTGGTGATTATGGGGGGGATGGCAATGTGGATGGGAGTGGATGTTCTCTTTAGTCAAAAGAACAATATTTATATTCTCATTGGAGTCCTTTTGGGGCTTCTCGAAGGGGTTTATCGTCTCAAGGAAGGAATTCTCCATGTCAAACCGGCTGAAGAGATGACTTTTCCGGCGGCGTTTTATGGGGCTCCTCTATCCGCCGCATTCAAGGCACTCATGGCCAGACATGCAGGAGTTATCCGAAACACACCTATTCCCGTGGATGGATTTTATGCGAGAGGGTTTGTGGAGAAGATGGAAAGAGAGAGGCGCTACGGAAATGTCTACACCCTGGAGGATTGGGGGAAGGCTTATTTCCTACGGTTGGAATTTCCGAGAAAGATTCCGGACATCGGACTGCCGGTGAGGTCAAAGCTGTCCGATGAGTTGCCCGACTATGATTATGATTTGGCTTTGAAAAATGGCCATTTTGTCGTCAAAGGGAAGTGTGTGGATGAGCGAGTGAGGCAGATCTCCTCCAGTATGGGAGCCTTTCCGCCTGAATTTACGACGGTTATCCCCCTGCAGGAAAAAGTACGCGGATTCTCTCAGCGCTTTGGCAACAAGCTCTTAGAGGTTCTTCTCATAAAAGAGGACAGGCCTCAAAATCGGCAACGGGAGATCAACCATCTCTAGCCACAAGCAGACCATCGAGGGGTCGGGAAGGCCATGGGAGAATGGACACCTCCGTGGCTTTTCTGTTTCTGCCGGCGGAGTTCATTTGAAGCAGATGAAGCCGTCGGATCTCGATGCCATCATGACAATTGAGAACGCCTCATTTTCTTCTCCCTGGAGTGCTCGTTTTTTTCTTCAAGAGCTTAAAGTTCCCTGTGCCCGCTCGCTGCTGGCTGTTGAGGGAGAGAAAGCAGTTGGCTACACGATCTATTGGCTACTGCCAAGCGAGATCGATATACATAACCTCGCAGTGCATCCGGCCTACCGCCGCCAAGGAATCGGGCGCGCTCTTCTGCAGGCAGTGATCGAAGAGGCCAAGCGTCGTAGGTCCGTCGGGGTAACGTTGGAGGTCAGAACATCCAATGAGACTGCGCAACGGCTCTACCAGTCTCTCGGATTTGTAGCCAGCGGCGTTCGGAAAGGGTACTATTCAGACACCGGAGAAGATGCGTTGGCAATGGTGCTTGAATTTGACCGGTGAAAGAAGGGAATTTCCGAGGAATATGACTTAAAGTTTGACTTTATGTTTCTTTGTATAGCCCGTTAGAAATCAAGGATTTAATTTTTTAACATCATCCCTTGACGGCCGGGCATCAGATGTTGTATGTTGTAAGTGCTTTAGCGAGCGGTCAGATTTTGATGGCCGCTAATTTTTTTGGCTTTTACCCGGGGGGTTAGGAAAGATTGTGGCAGTGTCAGTATCATGTTCCGGTCAATCATGGGTTCCTTTCCTTTTTTTCTCGCTGTTTTCTAAAAAGATTGTTTTTCCCTCCATCTGTTCACGCTACATAGTTCGCTGCCCTCAAAACGGGGTAGCGGGGGGTTATTTTCTTCTTTGGAGGTAATTATGTTTAAAGTTGGAGAAAAAGTTGTGTATCCTGCTCATGGAGTAGGAGAGATTGAGGCCATTCGCACTCAGGTTATTTCCGGGACGGAGAAGAGATTTTATATGCTGCGCATTCTCGACAGTGATATGAAAATCATGATCCCTATCGAGAATGTGCAGTCCGTCGGGTTGCGGAAGGTCATTGATAGAAATATGGTATCTCAGGTTTATAAGGTTTTGCGGCAGAAGAAGATTCAAGCGGATCAGCAGACATGTAATCGACGTTACCGAGAATACACGGAGAAGATAAAGACCGGCTCCATTCTTGAGATCGCCAAGGTATTGCGTGATCTTTTTGTTCTTAAAGCCGATAAAGAGCTTTCCTTTGGGGAACGGAAGATGTTGGACACTGCGCGGAATCTACTCGTCAAAGAACTCTCCGTTGCCCGTTCCCACTCGGAAGAAAAGATCATGGAGGAGCTGCGTCACATCTTCACTCACTAGGACTTCTTGGGGTCATCGCGCGGAATCGAAAGGGTCGAGGGGAAAACCTCTCGGCCCTTGTTTTTTAGGATCATGGAAGCTCTATGGGGGTAAATGCCGTAATCGTTGCAGCGGGCGAAGGGAAGAGAATGGGGGGGAGTATTCCTAAACCATTCCTGTCAGTAGGTGGTCAGCCCCTGATCCTCCGCACGCTGGCTCGTTTTTTTGAGTCCCAGACGGTCCAAAAGATCATCGTGGTTGTGGCACAAGAGGAGATATCGAGGTGTCAAAGTCTTATTCAGTCAAACCCTGGCCTGAGTAGGATGGAATGTCTCTTGCAGCCGGGAGGGACTAGACGACAAGATTCAGTGAGCCAGGGGCTGATGCGGCTGGACGCTGATTGCGAAGTGGTTGTGATTCACGACGGGGCCCGGCCTCTGATATCTCCCTCTCTCATCGATCGGTGCGTCGAGGCGGCATTTAAAGATGGCGCCGTGGTAGTCGGCATCCCTGTGAGGGACACGATCAAAATCGTGTCCTCGGATCGACATGTCCGGGAAACTCCCGCAAGAGATTCTCTTTGGGAAATTCAGACGCCGCAGGTTTTCCGCGCCGAGCTCATCCGAGAGGCCTATAGCCGGGCCGCTCGGGAAGGTACGGAAGCAACCGACGACGCGATGCTTGTGGAGCGTTTGGGAAAAAGTGTCACCCTTTTAGAAGGGCACCGAACAAACATTAAGATAACAGTCCCTGAGGATCTCGTGTTCGTCGAAGCTTTGCTCCGCGAACGGCTGGTTCCTTAGAGGGCTTTATTCCCTAGGGGCTCGTTCATGCTCCCTGTTCGATAACCCTGGAGGTCCAGGCTGACAAAACTGAACCCGATTTCCTTGAATCTCTGCACGACCGCCTCTCTGACAGCGGGGTCGAAGAAGCGGTTCATTTCATCTCGGCTTACTTCGAGTCGGACCGACTCTCCGTGATATCGGACGCGAAATTCCCGGAACCGAAGTCCCTGCAGAAACTGTTCGCAAGCAGCGATCCTCTCCAGTCTTTCCCGGTTAATTTCAATACCGTAAGGAAAACGGGAAGAGAGACAAGCGATCGCAGGTTTATTCCAAGAGGGAAGGTCAAGCTCGCGACTGTATTTACGGATATCTTCCTTGGTCAATTTTGCTTCCACCAAAGGGTGGCGAATGCGCCATTCCTTTGCCGACTTCAGTCCAGGGCGATGATCCTTCAAATCGTCTAGATTGGTCCCGTCTACAACCGTAGTCAGACCTAAGCGATCGGCCTCCAGCCGGCAGATGCGGTAAAGTTCATCTTTGCAGAAATAGCAGCGGTTGACGGGATTCTTGGCGAAAGAGGGGTTGTCCAACTCATGAGAGGTAATAATTCTATGTTGACATCCTATCATCCCTGCCAACTCTTTGGCTGCCTCGAGCTCTCCCGGCGGTGCGGTAGGGGAAGATGCGGTAACCGCAACGGCATGATTGCCTAAAACCGCGTGAGCAACTTTGAGTAGAAAAGTGGAATCTACACCTCCCGAAAAGGCGACTATGACTCCTTCTATCTGTTTGAGGAGATCTTTTAATTCTTCAAACTTTGCATCCATTGGTGTCTTCCAAAGACGTCTGTACTGAGATAGCGCTCGCCCGTATCTGCAAGAAATGTGACAACGACATGTCCCTTGCCCAGCCTATTCGCAGCCTTGAGGGCAGCACAACATGCGGCTCCCGAAGAAATTCCTACAAACAATCCCTCCTCCGAAGCTAGTTTTCGGGTACAAAGAGCAGCCTCCTCGTCGCTGACCGTAATGACCTCGTCGTAAATCCGCGTATTGAGAACCTCCGGGATGAAACCTGCCCCGATACCTTGGATTTTGTGGTATCCAGGTTGTCCTCCGGAAAGGACAGGAGAGGCTGCTGGTTCCACGGCAAAGATCTTGATGTCTTTCATCTTGTCTTTGAGAACTTCGCCGACCCCTGTAATGGTGCCTCCTGTTCCCACTCCCGATACCAGCGCGTCGATTCGTTTGAACTGTTTGAGGAGTTCCAATGCTGTTGTGCGGCGATGAATCTCCGGATTCGCCGGATTGCTGAATTGTTGGGGCATGAAGTAATCCGGATGCTCCGAGAGAATCTCCTCGGCTTTGCGTATAGCGCCTCCCATTCCCTTGGTGTCCGGTGTCAGAATAACGGTTGCCCCGTAGGCTGCAAGAAGACTGCGTCGTTCTTCACTCATGGTATCGGGCATGGTAAGGATAAGACGGTATCCCTTGACAGCGGCTACCAAAGCGAGTCCGATGCCGGTATTACCGCTGGTCGGCTCAACGATGGTAGCCCCGGGACGCAGTCTGTGTTCATGCTCGGCTGTCTCAATCATGCTGAGACAGATCCGGTCTTTAACTGAGCCTCCGGGGTTAAAAGACTCCAACTTTCCCCAGACCTCGGCGTCATTCTTGTCAGGGAGGTTTCGCAGTTTGACGACTGGGGTGGAGCCGATGAGATCCAGGATGGATCGGGCGCCATTCAAACGTGACACAGTTTTTGCTCTTTCTCTCGGTCTCAAAAAGTTTCTAAGTGAAAGTCGACTTATGCTATATTTTTGTCTTGGGAAAGTCAATTGAAACGCACTCCGGTAGCAAGAGCGCAAGCCATTTGGAACAAGGTCCTCGCCATCTTCCCGGGAGCGCTGGGAGACTTCATCTGTTTTCTCCCGGCGCTGAAAACGCTCGCAGCCGATAGAACTTTGGATCTCTTGGCGCGAACGGAATACGGAGATCTTGCTCCAACGACGGTTCAGGTGCATTCACTGGAGCGCTACGAAATCAGCAGGCTTTTTGTTGCCGGCGCTGAAGATGATGAGAGACTTAAAAGCTTCTTCAGCCGTTATCGGTTTGTTTACTCATGGATGGGAAGCCGTGAGCCGGATTTCGTCAGGCGTCTTCAAGTTTTGTCCAAGGGCAGAATTCGTGTCTTTCCTTTCCGTCCACCCAGGTCAGAGATGCACATCTCGGATTACTATCTCTCCTGTGTCGAGGCCAAGTGCTCAAGAAAAATCATGCCGGCTTTTCCGTTCCATTGCAGCGCTCTGAACTGGAGTTGGCAGTTTTGTCGGCAGAGTGGACTGGAAGGGAAAAAAATCCTCGCCTTGGCTCCTGGGAGTGGCGCTAAGGAGAAGAATTGGCCCGTCCAGTTTTATCGGGTCGTGGCTGAGTGGTGGGAGAAAAAGTTGGGCGGTAAGGTCCTGGTTGTTTTAGGTCCAACCGAAGAAGACCGGAAAGAGGAAGCATTCTGGAGTAATGCCCTGGTAGTGCGCGGCTTGGATTTGGGCAAGCTGGCGGCTTTGTTGACTCGGTGTCATCTCTACGTAGGCAACGATAGCGGCGTTACTCATCTCTCAGCGGCTCTTGGGGTTGAGACCATCGCCCTTTTTGGCCCGACCGATCCGTCTGAGTGGGCTCCTCGTGGAGAGAGGGTTACAGTGATTACGCGAAAAATCTCGTGTTCCCCTTGTGCCGATTCGGTCAGGAAGCTTTGTTCGCATCGCGAATGTCTAACAGACCTGAGTCCGTCCAACGTTTTGATAAGAATAGAGGAGGTGTTGATGACGGCTTCACGAGGCCCTGATGGCGCCTCTCTTCTTGACAAGGAGGGGTGCAGCGATTAGAGTTATAATTTAGCCTTATCAGCAGTTTTTGGTGCACTATTTTTACTCTGCGACCGCTAGACCCACTGCTTATTGAGGGAAGTGCCTGGAAAGCGTTCCGGCCTGTAGGTTGACGAAAGTCCGGGCATTTTCCTTTTCAAACCTCAGTAGATATCCGGAGGTTCTTATGGCTGGAGAGGGAGGGAAAGAGAAAGGCTTTAAGGTCAATGATCGGCGGCGGTTTTCGCCTGAAACTGGAGAGCCTCGGGAAAATGTGGAAAAGGCAGATTCCTCGGAGACTCCCCGTCCAGAACCGTCCAAGGAAGAAGAGCCTGGTAATAAAAACAAGACAACAAACGAGACTTTGCCGGAGATTAACTTTTCCACTTTCGTGATCAGCCTGAGCACCCAAGCCTTGATGCATTTGGGAGAGATCCCGAATCCGCTGAGTGGAAAGGTAGAGGACGATATTCCAGTCGCCAAGCAGATGATTGACATCATTAACGTGCTGCATGAAAAAACTCGAGGGAATTTGGATCAGGGTGAGGAGAAGCTCATGGAGGATGTTCTTTTTGATTTGCGCATGAAATACGTGGAGGCGGTGAAGAAAAAATAGGAGAATCCGATGCCAGAAAAGGGGATATGGAATAAAAAAGTAGGGATGAAGGGGCTGAGCATGGTCGGGATAACCGCGTTGCTCGTGGGGTTGGGAGTGAGCGGGAGTCTTGATCTGCTTTCTAGGGGACGGGCGGTGGATGGCATGCAAGAACCCGGCAAATTGGAGAGCCGTCAGGCTACGGAATCTCACGGGTTGCCTGATTTTGCCTCCTTAGCCAAAAAGCTTACCCCTGTGGTGGTCAATATCTCGACGACGCAGGTCAGTGGTGCCGGTCAAGGTTTTGTGAGCCCCTTTGGAGAAGAAGACCCGTTCGGTGAATTTTGGCGAAGATTTTTCGGCGGACCGTTGCCTAGAGGTCCGTATAGACAGAAAAGCCTCGGCTCCGGTTTCATCGTCGATCAGGATGGATCCATACTGACCAATCACCATGTCGTAGAGAACGCAGAAAAGATCACGGTCAAGCTTGCGGACGGAAGAGAATTTGAAGCTGAAGTCGTGGGTAAAGATTCCAAGACCGATATCGCAGTCATCAAGATTGACACCAAGAACAACCTTTCCGCCGCCGTCTTAGGTGATTCGGACCACCTCGAGGTGGGCGAGTGGGTCCTGGCGATAGGGAACCCCTTTGGCCTCGACAGCAGCGTCACGGCCGGTATCGTCAGCGCAAAGAGCAGGATTATCGGGGCCGGCCCCTATGACGATTTTATACAGACCGATGCCTCCATCAATCCTGGGAACTCGGGAGGACCTCTGATTAATCTGAACGGCCAGGTCGTCGGCATTAACTCGGCGATCTTCAGCCGGACGGGAGGCAATATCGGTATCGGATTTGCCATACCCATCAACTTGGTTAAGGAGCTTTTGCCTCAACTCAAGGACAAGGGAAAAATAACGCGAGGCTATCTGGGGGTCCATATCCAGAAGGTTACGCCGGAGATCGCGGAGTCTCTGGGCTTAACAAAAGCGCGCGGCGCGCTTGTCGCCAATGTAGCCGAGGGAGGACCAGCGGAGAGTGCGGGGGTCAAGGTCGGAGACGTCATCTTTGAATTCGACGGAAAGGAAATCAAAGAGTCTCATGATCTCCCCATCGCTGTTGCCCGCACACCCGTGGGTAAAAAAGTGGTGATGAAGGTTCTACGAGACAAAAAGGAGGTTACCCTTTCCGTTGCGGTCGGGGAACTCAAAGAAAAGGAAATCGTCGCCTCTGTCAGAGAAAGAGGAGAATTGGGGTTAACGGTGCAGGGAGTGACCCCCCAAATCGCCGAGAGCTTAGGCTTGGATCATACGGACGGCGTGGTGGTCACCGCAGTCGAACCAGGGAGCCCGGCGGACGACGCGGGGCTACGCCGAGGAGATGTTATTCTTGAAATCGGCAAAAGGCGTGTCCGCAACGTTGCAGACTACAAAAAGGCGGTTGCCGGGATCAAAAAAGGCAAGCACATCCGGTTTTGGGTGGCGCGAGGAGAAACCAAGCTCTTTTTCGCTCTCAAGATCCCGCAATAGTCAAAGGAGATTCTCACCAGTGAAGGAGAGGGCCAGGTTCATTCGATCCGGCCCTCTCTTTGTTTTTGACAGGGGTAAGTGGCGGTGCTAGCTTTGACGGGGGAATTTTCGGTTTGAAAAAATCTCGTTTCCGAGTTTTCAGAGCGGTCTTTCTTTTTCTGGTTTTCTTTAGCGCTACCGGGATTTTTCTCGGCACGCGATACTTGAAGGACTTGGAGCGGACCGTTGCGGCCAAATTTCAGGACCCAAAGTATAAAATTCCTTCCAAAATCTATTCCGATCCGTTTTTGCTCTACCTCGGCATGAACCTCCGGATGAAAGATCTGCGGACTAAGATCCGACGCCTCGACTACAGAGAAAGCCGGAAGGCGCCTGCGGCCAAAGGGGAGTACCGTTTCCTCAAAAGGCACAGCCTGCTGGAAATCCATCTCCATGATTTTGCCTATCCGTTGGAAAGCTTCAAGGGA